>JANMMQ010000268.1:0-2596 GCA_031373465.1 Ilumatobacteraceae bacterium
CATGTCACACCCTCCGGGCTCCCGATCGCGTACGCGCTGACCAGCGCGAAGACCGACCAATTACGGGACCCTCGGCACCATCAATCACGAGCGAACGCGCCGTGCCGGCCCCAGACCAACGGCGAGGTCGAGCCTTCAACCACACCGGTTCCGGAAGGGTGGGCCGACGTGCGAATCAACGAATCGTCGCCCAGCGCACCGCCGCGCTGGACAACTGGCTCAACCTCGACGCCCATCACCGACGCCACACCGTCTGTGAACCGCCAATCGCTCATCCAACGCCCAAACAACCTCGTTGGTCAACACAAAGTTGGGCGACGCTAGGAGGTCGCTCAACCGTTCACGAATAGGTCGTCCGCAAGGTGATCGAGAGGATCATCTTCCCGACGAACTGGTCAGTCCAGCACTCGCCACGAGTTGATCGCCGTCTCGATCCCATCGTCGCTGATCTGCACGATCGCGCGCATGGTCGTCGACTGGCCGTCCTTGCTTGCCTTGGCATCGAGGATCACCGTGACCGGGATCGGGCCCGATTCGATTCGGATGACAAAGTTGGAAGCCGACGCCGACGACTGCAGATCGATGCGGGCGAACACTGCGCCCCCGAGCAACTGGCCATCGGCCACGTTGGTGACGTTGCCGAATGTGAGCTGGGCCTTCGGTGCCCATGCCAGTCCGTGGATAACCATGTCCTGGTTCGGTGAACCGGACTTAGAGGACAGGATGTCATCGTTGTATCCGAGTGAGCTGGCTTTGTATCCGACACCGTTGGTGCTGAGGGCCTGGATGCTCACGACGCTGTTGCCCTGCCTGCGGCGGAGAACCTCGAACTTGCCCCCGCTGATGCGGATGTTGCTTGATCCCCCGAGGTAGAAGGTCGCCCCAGGAGCGCTACCGCTGCTCGCGTCGGCGCTCACGGCATTTGCGCACTTCGGGTTCGGGACAAACTGCTGATCGCCGTAGAGGGGCAAGCTTGCCCACCCGGCAACGACGGTCTTGTCGACGGTGAAGTTCACGTCCTCGAGGTAGTACTCGCCGGCCTTGAAGTAGTTGTCGGAGCCGAGCGCTGGAAATGTTGCACCTATGTACTTTCCTGGCGACCAGACCTTGCAGCCACTTCCATCGACTGTCGGGACGACGGCCGGCAGCGTCGGAATGGTCACGGGCGGAGCGGTGTACAGCTGGTCCCAGGGCTTGTCGAGGCAGAGCATGCCGCGCAGGATCGGCTTGAACGTCAGGTCAGTCGGCACGCCCGGTGGCGCGTTCTCGACGTTGTCGCAGTTTGCAGTCGTATCGCTGTACCACAGATCGCCGTCTTCGATCACGACCGGCGCCTGGAGATAGATCTTGCTCGGGTTTGCCACGTAGACGGGACCACCCAGCAGCTTCTGTTGGCCCCCACCGCCCTGGCTGTGGAGAGTCCACTGGCCGGCGGGGACGCCTTGACCCGTCACGACGATAGCCCAACCCTGCACGTCACCGAACCCGGTGCCGGCCTTTTTGCATGTGACTGTGACCTGTGATTGGTTCACCACTGCCGGAAAGGGAATCTTGTAGCCGGTGTTGCCGAGCGAGGTGAAGCAGCCAGCGTAGGATTGTAGGGAAAGTCGTTCGATGCCGTACCGCAGCCCGCCGTCCGCGGCAGCCAGCCGGTCGGCGCGATCCTCCACTACTCTCGAGTAGCGAAGGCCGGCGGAGACGTAGCTAGCCAACCCCACGACGACGGCCCCCAGGACAACGGTCATCACCATCACCAGGGGAAGGATGGTCCCCTTGTCTCGACGGGCAGTTCTGCAATCGTGCTTCACAGCGTGACCTCCAAGTTGACGGACCCGATGACCAGCGAAGAGCTGTCCTTGACCCGAAGTGTCTTTGTTCCAATCGACCACAGCTCCGGGCTCGGATGACTCGGCAGCGTGATCGATCGAGTTGTCCCGGTGTTGCTGAAGTTGCGCACGTACTGGCCATTCGGTGCCCCGGTGTCGTAGTGCAAGGCGAGCCCGACGCAGTAGCCGCTCACGATCGTGATGGTGACCGTCACCGAATTGCGAAGCGCATCAGGATTGTTCTTTTTCGTCTGCACCGTGTATCGGTCGAGCACCGGTGTGTTGATGACACAAGGCGGCGGACCGGTGACAGTGATGGTGAGCGTTGACGACGCAGACATGCCTCCCGGATCAGTCACCGAGTAATTCAGGACGAAGTTGCCCGCAATGGCGCCGGACGACGGGGTAACGGTGACCTGGAGACCGGTCACCGTTTTCGTCCAGCCGGTCGGCACGCTCGTCACGGAGGCGGTCAGTACCCCCCCTTCCGGATCCGAGGCGGCCAGAGTCACGACGACTGACGAACCTGCTGTCGTCGTCCCCGATGACGGGTTGGCTACGGGCGGCTGGTTCGCCGCGACGATTGGTGGAACCGTGAACGTCACGTTGGCAGTCGCCGACGACCCCAACGGATCGGTGACCTGGTAGGGCACAACAACCACGGTGTTGGCGGCAGCAGCCGGGGCGGTCACCGTGAATGTCAGTCCGCCTGCCGGCGTGATCAACCAGCCAGCCGGAATCGCAGGGAATGTCGCCGTCAAGACTCCCCC
>JANMMQ010000286.1:0-3559 GCA_031373465.1 Ilumatobacteraceae bacterium
CGGCCGCGTTGAAGTAGCGCAGACTGACCGATCGCAATCGGTGGCTGACGCCGTACCAGTGCAAGATGCGCTCGGTCATCGCTTTCGACTCGGCGTAGATGCTCTCCGGTTGAATGGGAGCGTCTTCCGTGACGGGCACGATGCCGGGGGTCCCGTACACCGAGCACGATGACGAGAAGACGATGTCGTTGACACCGGCGGTCAGCATCGCCTCGACCAACTTCACCGTGCCGGTGACGTTGTTCAGCCAATACCGCGAAGGTTGCTCCATCGACTCGCCGACGCTCTTGTACGCGGCGAAGTGCACGACCTGGGTGATGTCGCGACGGTTGCAGAGCTCGATCACGAGATCGAGATCGGCGATGTTGCCCTCGACCAACTCCGCCTCGATGACCGCGTTGCGATGGCCGTACTCCATCGAATCGAGCACGACCACCTCATGGCCGAGCGCGGTCAGCCGGCGGACTGTGTGCGAGCCGATGTACCCGGCCCCGCCTGTGACGAGGATGCTCATCCGATGCCTTCCGCGGTGCGGAACCATTCGATCATCCGTGTCAGCCCAGCCCGCAAATCGATCGTCGGGCGCCAGCCGTATTCGGAGCTGATCAACGTGATGTCGGGACGGCGTTGGTGCGGATCGCCCTCGCGTTCCGGCGGCAGCGGCACGGTGACGATCTCGCTCGGCGACCCGGTCAACTCGATCACCAGCTCTGCCAAGGCGCGGATCGTGAACTCATCGGGGTTTCCGACGTTGACCGGCCCGGTCAGTTGGCCGTCGAGCACGGCCGCAAGGCCGACGATCTCGTCAGCGACATGGCAGAAGCTGCGCGACTGGGAACCGTTGCCGTGCAACGTGATGGGCTCGCCGCGCAATGCCTGCACTATGAGGGTGTTGACAACGCGTCCATCGGCGGGACGCATCCGTTCGCCGTAGGTGTTGAAGATCCGGGCGATGCGAACGTCGAGGCCGTGCACGCGGTGGTATGCCATCGTGATGGCTTCGCTGAACCGCTTGGCTTCGTCGTAACAGCTTCGCGGCCCGGTCGAGCTGACGTTGCCCCGGTAGGTCTCAGGTTGCGGATGAACCAGGGGGTCTCCATAGACCTCGCTGGTCGAGGCCAGGAAGAACCGGGCGTTGTGGACCACCGAAAGGTCGAGCAGGTGACGAGTGCCTGTCGAGCCGACGGCCAGGATCTCCAGGGGCATCGTGGCGAAATCGGCAGGCGACGCCGGGCTGGCCAGGTCGAGGACCGTGTCGAACCGCGTGTCGAACTCGGGTAGCGGCCTGGTGATGTCGTGTTCGATCAACGAGAACCGCTCGTGCTCGGCCAGATGAGCAACGTTGGAGCGACGGCCGGTCGCGAAGTTGTCGATGACGACGACTTCGTCGCCGCGCGCCAGGAAGAGCTCGGTCAGATGCGAGCCGATGAAGCCCCCTCCACCTGCGAGCAGATGGCGCATCAGTGTGTCGTCATTCGAGTCGGCAGGCTCATCTCAGGTTCCCGTGTCGTAGGTGACGTGCGTGAAGCCGCCAATGTCGTCGATCGTCCACACCTCGGACGTCGTGGTCGAAGTGAAGAAGTGCGCGTCGAGACCGTCACTGGCCTCCCAGCCGGTGGTCAGCAGGGCGGCGAGTCTGGCAATGGCTGTCTGAAAATCGTCAGGAATGTTGTAGCTGAGAGTGGTGCGGTGTGCGGGAGCGTTGCCGAGCGCGTCGACGCCGTATTCGTAGCCGATGCTCCTCAACACGCCACCGATGTGAACGGCGATCGCGTCCTGGTTGAGGACGCCGGACTGCAGTGCGGGTGGCAAGTCGTTGAAGTTGGGAACGACGTTGTTGAAGGCGTAGTCGTTGCGCGTGATCTTGACGATGCCGAGTTGATCGACCGCGCTGACCTCGATGGTCCATCCCGGAGGATCACCCTGCACGGTCGCGGGCTGGGCGTCGAGGGCGTGGATGGTGACCGTGCCTTCCGATCGCGTCGACGGAGTCAAGGTGTAGATGGGGCTGGGTGCCAGCGCCGCCTGAAGGTTCGCCAACGCGACCTCCGGATCGATCGCGCCCGTCAGGAATGTTGCGGTGGTCGAACTGATCCCGACCGTGCGCTGGAAGCCGAGCAGTCGCACGTCGGGCCCGCTGGGCACCGCCATCGGCGTGATCAACCAGGTCTGCAGCACGGCATTTGGGTCGCCGGTGTAACCGTGATGCTCGGACGCGAGCTCGTCGGCAGGGGCAGGGAATGGTCTGCTGCCCAGTGCGACCGGGATCAGTTGCGAGGGGTCGACAGGCACGAGGGTGACAGCCGGGGCGAGGGTGGTCGACGGTAGCGACGTGTCAGCGGCGGCGGTCGACGCCTGGGTGACTTGGGGAGCAGACGTGTCCGGCGCGACGGTCTCGATGACAGATGTTTGCGTCGTCGTAGCTGTCTGCGCGCTCGGCGAGCTCGAGCAGGCGGCGAGCAGAGCCGGACCGGCAAGCCACAGTGATCGTGCTCTTGCCCGAACCATGATCGCCGATTCTACGGGGTCAGCGGCCAATGCCCTGGTAATCGAACGCCGACCGCCGCCAGTCGTTGCGATCCATCACGTTTCGGGCATCGACGATGGCCCGGCCGGTCATCTCCCCGGCCACCTGATCGATCTCGAGCCACCTGAACTCGTCCCATTCGGTCAACACCGCCAGCACATCCGCGCCCTTGCACGCGGAGTACGGATCATCGGCGATCGTGATGTCGGTCGGCAGCCCCGGCTTCGGGCCGGTGACGGTCGGGTCGTACGCCTGCACGGTTGCGCCGGCGGCGACGAGCCGTTCGATGATCGCCAACGAGGGCGAATCGCGCAGGTCATCTGTGCGCGCTTTGAACGTGAGGCCCCACACAGCGATCGTGGCCTTGGCGAGATCCCCTCCGGCGGCGAGGCGGATCTTGTCGGCGACGCGATCGAACTGCTCCTCGTTGACCGCGATCACGCCGTCAAGCAGATCGAAGTGGTACCCGGCCTCGCGGGCGATCTTCAACAACGCCCGCGAATCCTTGGGGAAGCAGGATCCGCCCCACCCGGGTCCCGGTCGCAGGAAGGCCTGGCCGATCCGCTTGTCGGATCCGATGCCGACGACGACGTCGTTGACGTCGGCACCAACGCCCTCACAGATGGCCGCGATCGCATTGATGAAGCTGAGCTTGGTGGCGAGGAAGGCGTTAGCGGCGTACTTGATCGTCTCCGCCGACGCCGGGTCGGTGACGATCACGAGGGCGCTGATGCCGTCGTACAAGGAAGAGACCTTGAGGGCCGCAGCCTGGTCGTCGCAACCGACGACCACCCTGTCCGGTTTGAGGAAGTCCTGAACGGCGGAGCCCTCGCGAAGGAACTCCGGATTGGAGACCACCTTCACGTCCGGCCGGCCCAACACCCGTTCCACGACCTTTGCGCTGCCGACCGGCACTGTGGACTTGTTGACGACGATGGATTCGTACGGCAGCACAGGGCCGATCTCGCGCGCAGCAGCTTCGATGTAGCTCAGATCTGCCGAACCGTCATCACCCTGCGGGGTCGGCACGCA
>JANMMQ010000319.1:0-1617 GCA_031373465.1 Ilumatobacteraceae bacterium
CCATCGCAAGTCCGTGAAGAGCCCCGCCGATTCGGTGGGGCTCTTTCGCGTTCCAGTGCAGCGTTCGGAGCGATGCTGTGGCGGGCGCGCGACTAGCGGAGTGAGGCGACGATGGTGGCCATCAGGTCGCTGGCTTCAGTCGGATTGAGGCCGACGTGCACTCCGGCGGCACGCAGCGCATCCATCTTGCCCTGAGCAGTGCCCTTGCCGCCGCTGACGATCGCCCCGGCGTGACCCATCTTCTTGCCGGCAGGTGCCGTGACGCCGGCGATGTACGCGCTCATCGGCTTCGTCACCGATGATTCGATGAACGAGGCGGCCTCCTCTTCGGCGGATCCGCCGATCTCGCCGATCATCATGATCGCATGCGTCTCGGGATCCGCTTGGAACTCGCTGAGGCAATCGATGAAGTTGGTGCCCGGGACGGGATCACCGCCGATGCCGACACAGGTCGACACGCCGATGCCACGTTGCTTCAACTCGTACAGCGCTTGGTACGTCAGCGTTCCCGATCGTGAGACGATCCCCACGTTCGGTCCCGGTGCCGACGGGAGTTCAGCGATCTCGCCGGCCGTGATGCCGATGTTGCACTTCCCAGGACTGATGATGCCGGGGCAGTTCGGCCCGAGCAAACGCGTGTTGGGATAGCTGCGCACAAGCGTGTTGAAGACCTTGGCCTCGTCCTGGGCCGGGATGCCCTCCGTGATGCAGACGATGAACCCGATGGCGGCCGCGGCCGCTTCGAGAATCGCCGCCGACGCGGCCTTCGGCGGCACGGCGATGAACGACGCTGTAGCGCCGGTCGCGGCGATGGCATCCGCGACTGTGTCGAACACCGGAACGCCCTCGACATCTTGGCCGCCCTTTCCGGGCGTGACGCCACCGACGATCTGGGTGCCGTACGCCTTGTTGCGCAAGCCGTGATACTTGCCCTGGCCACCGGTGAGACCCTGCACGATGACCTTGGTATCGGCATTGACGAAGATGGCCATGTCAGACGCTCCCGTTGGAGAGGGTCACAGCAGCACGGGCTGCTTCCAGCATGGTGGGTTTGGACGTGAGCTTCGACTCGGGTATGCCGGCATTCGCCAGGATGTCGCGGCCCTGCTCGGCATTCGTGCCGTTGAGGCGGATCACGATCGGCGCCCGCAGATCGACGCGACCGAGAGCTTCGACGATCCCCTTGGCGACTTCCTCACCGCGGGTGATGCCTCCGAAGATGTTGATGAAGATGCTCTTCACGTTCTGGTCGAAGTTGATCACCTCGAGAGCGGCGGCCATCACATCGGCGTTGGCTCCCCCACCGATGTCGAGGAAGTTGGCCGCAGATCCACCGACCTGGTTGACGACATCGAGAGTGCTCATGGCCAGGCCGGCGCCGTTGGCGATGATGCCGACAGTCCCGTCGAGGCCGATGTATTGAAGGTCGTGGGCCCGAGCCATCTGCTCGCGCTCGTCGTGCTCTTCTGTCGCTCGGAACTCGTCCCATTCCGGATGACGGAAGGCAGCGTTGTTGTCGAGGCTGACCTTCGCGTCGAGGGCGTGCACTCCGCCATCGGGCCGAAGGATCAACGGGTTGATCTCGGCCAGGTCGCAGTCGCCTTCGGTGAAGCAGCC
>JANMMQ010000325.1:0-3259 GCA_031373465.1 Ilumatobacteraceae bacterium
CGCTGCTGTTCGCAGTGCCGGTGGCGATGTGGTCCGCGTATCGCCAGGGCTCGAAGTTCGATCGAATTGGGACCACGACCGCGTTCGGTCTGCTCTCGGCCCCCAACTACATCGTCGCTCCGGTCTTGATGGCCGCGTTCAGTGTGCAGCGAAAATGGGTTCCGTTCCCGTCGATCTATGCCGGGCTCGGCGACCCCGTCGCCCACTTCAAAGCGTTTGTGCTTCCCGTCGTCACGGTCGCGATTCCGCTGTACGCGGGCTACATGCGGTTGTTGCGCTCCGACATGATTGCCACGCTTCAGAGCGACTTCATCACCACGGCCCGAGCAAGCGGTGTGGGAACTTGGAGCATCCTGTTCAAGCATGCGCTGAGGCCGTCCCTGTTCTCGATCGTGACAGCGTCTGCGGTCAACATCGGCGCTCTCATGGGTGGCGTGGTGATCGTCGAGCAGTTCTTCTTGCTGAACGGAATGGGAAGGCTCACCGTTGAAAGCATCTTCCGGCGTGAGTACCCGACAGTCCAATACGCCGTCGTGGTGCTGGCGCTGATCTACGTGACCGTCAACTTCCTCATCGACCTGGCGTATGCGTGGATCGACCCCAGAGTTCGTGTAGGACGTGCGTTGGGATGACGATGGTCGCCACCGACATCGGAGTTGCGGAACCGATCGCCGCTCCAGTGGCGAACGCCGGGCGACGTCGCCGCAGAGGTCGCATCACGATGTGGATCGCGATTGCTTGGCTGGCCTTCATCACCATCTCTGCGGTCGGCGCCAACGTCCTGCCGTACATCAAGCACAGCTGCAATCAGTACCCCAACCCGAAGCAGTGCAGCACGCACATCAAAGGTGATCTGCTCAAGGTCGAAAAACCACCGGCGTGGGCTTGGTTCGCCCACCCGGAGAAGCAGATCGGCAGGGGCCCTGAGCGCACCGGCTGGTTCGGTACCGACCGCAACGGATACGACCTGTTCTCGCGGTCGATGTTCGGCGCGCGCGACTCATTGCTGATCGGAGCCCTGTCGATCACGGCCGGCCTCCTGCTGGGGACCGTGCTCGGAATGATCGCCGGGTATTACAGAGGCTGGGCCGATCGGGCGATCGAGGTGGTGACCAACATCCTCCTTGCATTTCCCGCGCTCCTGCTTGCCATCTTCATCGTCACCTTCAGCGACAAACCTGACAGCACCTCGTCCGCGTCCGACACCCGCTCGATCGGACCAATCATCATCGCCTTGTCGATCCTCGCCGTGCCTCCGCTGACTCGCCTCGTGCGAGCCAACACGATCATGTACTCGCAGCGCGAGTTCGTCGTCGCGGCGCGCAGCATTGGGGCCCCCAATCGCCGAATCCTGCTTCGCGAGATCCTTCCCAACATCATCCCGACGTTGATCTCCTTCGCACTCACCGGTTTGGCGCTGCTGCTCGTTGCAGAGGGCGCCCTCGCTGCGCTGGGGCTGTCGGTCGAGGCGCCACTGCCCACATGGGGCCGGATGATCTCGTCGGGGCAGGAACGCCTTCGCCAAGGGATCTGGTGGCCATCGCTGATGCCGGCCCTGGTCATGTTCTTGACCATCCTCGCCATCAACCTGCTCGGCGACGTTCTTGCCGAGCGGTTCAACACCCGTGAGGTCATCGCGTGACCGCGAAGCTGCAAGTCGAGCTGCGTAGTCGCGAAGGCCCGTTGCTCGAGGTCAAAGACCTGCACACGCACTTCAAGACGGCACGCGGGCTGGTTCGATCAGTCGACGGTGTCAGCTTCACGCTCGACCGCGGCAAGGCGCTGGGAATCGTCGGCGAGTCCGGGTCCGGGAAGACCGTCCTCTCCAGGTCCATCATGGGATTGCTGCCGAAGCGCAACACGGTCAAGTCGGGGTCGGTGATCTTCGAAGGCATCGAGCTGATCAACATGTCGCTCCGGCAGCGTCAGGCGATCTGGGGCAGAGAGATGTCGATGATCTTCCAGGACCCCATGACCTCGTTGAATCCGGTCATGCGGGTCGGCAAGCAGATCGGCGAAGGCCTTCGGTTGCACCTCGGAATGTCGAAGGCGGATGCGCGCGCAACCGCGTTGAAACTGCTTCAGGACGTACGCATCCCTAGCCCCGATCGACGCCTCGACCAATACGCCTTCGAGCTCAGCGGCGGGATGCGTCAGCGCGTCATGATCGCACTGGCGATGTCCTGTGGTCCCACGTTGATGTTCGCCGACGAGCCCACCACCGCACTCGACGTCACGGTGCAGGCACAGATCCTTGACCTGCTCGACGAACAGCGCCGTGAACGGAACATGTCGCTGATCCTGGTCACACACGATCTCGGCGTGGTGGCCGGTCGCACCGACGAGATCGCTGTGATGTACGGCGGCAAGTTGGTGGAGATGGCCTCGACGTCGGAGTTGTTCGCCAACATGAAGATGCCGTACACCGAAGCCCTCTTGCACAGCATTCCGAAGCTGGCCGATCCCAGTCACACCCGTCTCAACGTGATCGCGGGCAGACCCCCCGATCTGGTCAACCCACCGCGCGGTTGCCGGTTTGCTCCGCGTTGTCCGTACGCCCGCAAGCGCTGCCACGAGGAAGAGCCGCCGTTGATCCCCACGGTCGAGGACCCGCGGCACACGTACGCGTGCTGGTATCCGGTCGGCTCCCCCGAGTACCTCGACATCAAGGAACGACGCCGGGCTGAGGCCGCGCAGCCCGAGGTAGCGGCCTGATGGCGGGGACGGGCAAGGCCCACCTGCGCGACTCCGCCGACGTCCTACTGCGTGTAGACGACCTCGTCGTCGAGTTTCCCGTCGGGCATACTGGTCTCACGGTCAATGCCGTCAGCGGCATCAGTCTCGACGTCCTGCGCGGTGAGACCCTCGGTGTCGTCGGCGAGTCCGGTTGCGGCAAGAGCACGACCGGACGGGCGATCATGCAATTGCCGAGACCCACCAGTGGCTCGGTGATGTTCGAAGGCCGTCAGCTCACCGAGATGGGCCGCGACGACATGCGCGGGGCGCGCACTCGAATGCAGATGATCTTCCAGGACCCGATCTCGTCGTTGAACCCGCGCCGCAAGGTCCGCGACATCGTGATGGAGCCCCTTGCGATCTGGAAGCGCGGCACGAAGGTCGAACAGGCGACCAAGGTCGACGCGCTGCTGCAGGAGGTCGGCATCGATCCCTTGCGTGCCGCGGAGAGCCAGCCGCACCAGTTCTCCGGCGGGCAGTGCCAACGCATCTCCATCGCCCGCTCCTTGGTGCTCGATCCGAC
>JANMMQ010000335.1:0-7969 GCA_031373465.1 Ilumatobacteraceae bacterium
GTCGTCGCCGGAGCGCTGCTGACGACTGCTGTCGTGATCGGCGTCGGTCCGCGCCTCTGGCGCGTTGCCAACGCGCACGACCAACTTCCAATCACGCTTCCGGACTTTCAAGGGTTGTCGCAGCGCAGTTACGTCTACGACGTGCTGGGCAACGTGATCGCCGTGTTCGAGCGCGAGAACAGCCAGCCGATCACCCTCGATCAGGTGCCGCCGGAGGTGCTGGGTTCCTTCCTCGCGGTCGAGGATGAGCAGTTCTTCCTTCATCACGGTGTCAACCTCCGCGGCTTCGCCCGAGCACTCCTTTCGAACTTCTCCAGTGACGCACCTCGCCAAGGTGCCAGCACGATCAGCCAGCAGGTGGTGAAGAACGAGTTCCTAGCCGGCCTGCCGCGCGATGGTCGGTACAAGGGCTTGCAGGCCCACTACGCGACGATGCTCGAAAAGAAGATGAGCAAGGGTCGCATCCTCGAGCGCTACTTGAACACGGTGTTCTTCGGCAACAACGCCTATGGCCTTCAGGCCGCGGCCGAGGTGTACTTCGGTAAGAACGTCGGTGAGTTGACCATGATCGAAGGCGCGTTCCTGGCCGGTCTCGTCCGGTCGCCCTCCGGCTTCGATCCGATCCGGCACTCCGAACGAGCGCGGGCCAGGTTCCGCCAGGTCACCACTCGACTGGCCGACGTCGGCCTGGTGACGCCCTTGGTGGGTTCGCTGCTCGGGGCGACATGGAAGCTGCCCGAACGTGTGCGCACCATCCCGACGTACACGACCAAGCCCACCTACTACACCGAGGCCGTCAAGGAATATCTGCTGCAGCGAGCGACCTTTCTGGGCGACGAGCAGCAGCGTGCCAACCTCCTCTATCGCGGCGGCCTCGAGATCCACTCGACCTTGGACCCCAACCTGCAAGTACTCGCCGAGCAAGCCCACGAGGTGCTGCCGAAGACGAAGGTAGGGATCGAGAACGCCATCCTGACGCTCGACACAAAGACCGCCGCGATCAGGGCGATGGTCGGCGGCAGCGGGTTCGTGCCACGCACCAACGAGATCAACATGGCGCTGGTTCCGAGACAGACCGGATCGAGCATCAAGATCTTCATCCTTGCGGCTGCTCTCGAGGCTGGAGTTCAGCCCGACGACGTGATCGATGGAACGTCGCCGTGCGTGTTGCCCGACCCGAATGATCCGAAGGTCCCGTTCCCTATCACCGATGCGACCTCGAAGCCGCTCGCGCCGCTGGAGAACATGACGTGGTCGTCGATCAACTGCGCGTTCGCCCGCCTCTCGCAGATCGTCGGATTGCACCGTGTCGTCGACACGACGTACCGGATGGCCAGCTCGCCGTATCTTCAGCCGGGGCTTGCCGGCCGGGTGCCGATCGAACCGTTGGCGTCGTACGCCACGGGGGCCAACCCGATGGCACCGATCGACATGGCCTCGGGAATGCAGACGATCGCCAATCAGGGACTGCACCACGATCCCTACTACATCGACTACATCGACCGCGCCGACGGCTCGCGTCTGTATACGCACGAGGATCCAGGCGTCCAAGCCTTGGACCCGGGTGTCGCGCTCACCGAGGTGTCGATACTCAAAGGTGTGTTGACAAAGGGCACGGCGCGCAGGTCGTTGAGCAATTTTCCATTTCCGGCCGCCGGCAAGACGGGCACCCAGACGTACAACACGAACTCCTGGTTCGTCGGTTCCACACCGCAGCTGACCACTGCTGTCTGGGTCGGCGATCCCGACGGCTACACACCGATGGTGTGCGGCGTGCTGATCAACGGTGTCCCCACTTGCAACACGCAAGAGTTCGTCGATGCGGACGGTATCCGTGAGGTGCAAGGTGGCACGTATCCCGCACGAATATGGGGAGCGTTCATGGAGCCTGCAGTCGCCCCTCTGCCGTTGGAGGATTGGTCGGCACCACCGGCGCGCCCGCGCAAGCCGGTGCGGCTCTATCTCCCGGGCAACGAATGCCTCGCCAAGTTGGTCCGTGGCACGCTTCCCGGAGGCGCAGCGACCACCACGTCTACAACGTTGCCTCCGGAGGATCCGACCGCGACGGCGCCGCCACCCGCGCCGCCGCCGCAGCCCGTGCTCAAAGCCATCCCCAGCGACACCACAATTCCGCCGGACGTGCTCGATCCGAAAGCAGGCTTCCCCAACGTTGCGACCACCGGTGTCTTGGTGTACTCCTGCGACCGGCCGCCCGCCGGAGTGGTCATCACCGGCAAGCAAAAACCGTGAGCTGACGACCGCGCAGCGCGAGTATGACGACTTCGTGTCAGCAATTCGTAACCCCTTGCGCAACCGTTGTCGGTAGGCCACGATGGCGACCCGGGCGCGATGGTGCAGCCGGGGCGGGCGTAGTTAGGGGCGCAGATGCACAAGGACGTTCTGGACGTCGTCGTTTCGCATCTCGAAGAGCGGGCAATCGAAGAGGGTGCTGGATGGGATCGCTGACCCGACGCGACCTGTCACGCTTAATCGAACAAGGCCTGGGATACCTGGTCTGGCTTGTCCTGCCCCTCGCCTTTGGGATCGTGATCACGCTGACGCTTTGGGCGGCGTTATGAGGAGCGCGGGACCTTCGCTGCCCGTGGAGATCGAGATCGTGTACGCCTATCCCGCGAGTGCCGAGGAGCGTTCCCAGGTCGAATCGTGGGTTGGGGTCAACGACTGCGCCCTCATCTCGAGGATCTGGATCAGCGCGACCGCCGTCAGCATGGATGGCCTCGAGGGGCCGTTCAAGTTCAGGACAGGGTCCGCCGTGCGTCACGGAGAACTGATTGACGAGCTCACAGAAGCTCATTTCAGCCTCGGTCGAGCAACGCGGTGGCACGTATAGGAAAGCCACAGCGCTGTGCTGTGCCTGGTAAGAAGAAACCGTGAACGGTGAAGCACTGTGGGAGCTCCAACAGATCGACACGGCGCGTCAACAGTTGCAGCGCCGGCTCACGAAGCTGCCCGAGGCCGCCGCACTTGCCGACGCGGAGCGGAACCTTGCAGAGCATCGTGCAGCGATCGCCGCCGCGGGCACGCAGCTGAGCGACGCGGAGACGACGATCGAGACGATCGAACACGAGGCCGCAGGGTTGACGACCAAGCGCAGCCGTCTCGAGCAGCAACTGAAGATCGTCACTGAGACGCGGCAAGCCGATGCGCTCGGCCACGAGATCGATGCTCTCAACGCCCACCGCGACGAGCTCGACGATCGCGAACTCGAAGCGATGGAGCAGCAATCGAACGCGGAACAGCGCCTCGGTGAGCTCGCGGCCGTGGAAGACGCTGTCGTGGCGGTTCGGGAATCCGCTGCAACGCAACTCGCCACCGCCAAGGACGCTGGGCATGACGAGGAGTTGGAGCTGACGTCGAGGTACGACGTTGCCAGAGCCGCGCTGACGAGCGAGGAAGCGGCGCTGTACGACGCGCAGCGCGCCCGTCACGGAGGAATCGGGATCGCCAAGCTCATCGGACTGAAATGCGACGGCTGCCATCTCGATCTGTCCCGCGCCGAGGTCGACAACTTCAAGGCGCTACCCGCCGACGAGCTCGTCGACTGTCCGCAATGCGGGCGCGTGCTGGTTCGCTGACCGCAGATGTTCTTCTGGTTCATCGGCACGGCCGTGGTCTCCGTGTGGTACGTGTTCCGTGACCAGCGCTTCGACTATCGGTCGTTGGCGATCGGTGCGGTTCTGCCCGACGTGATCGATCTGCCGGGAGGTCACGCGCGTTGGGCGCACAGCCTCACCGTCTCTGTCGCCGTGCTCGTTGCGGTGATGATCACCACCGCTGGGCGCAAGCCGATTCGAAGATTGCTGTTGGCATTGCCCATCGGGATGTTGCTGCACTTGGTGTGGGACGGTGCCTTCGCTTCGACCAGCGTTTTCTGGTGGCCGTTCACCGGGTCCTGGGGCCAAGTGCGTGTCCCGTCCTTGCAACGGGGATGGGCGAACCTCGCGTTCGAAGCTGTCGGGATCGTCCTGCTGGCGTGGATGTGGCGGCGGTGTGAGCTCTCTGACCCACAGCGCCGCGACACGCTGATCCACCACGGACTACTGAAACAGCCCGATCCGTAGCTCGGATTCTGATCTGCGCAGTTCTCACGTTTGGCGTGCGCGATCTGATTCACTGTGCTGGTGCTGGTGCTCGTTCGTCATGGTCGCACCGCGGCCAACGCGGCGCGGAAGTTGCAGGGCCACCTCGATCTGCCGCTCGACGATGTCGGCCTCGCGCAGGTCACCGAGGTTGCCGAGTGGCTCGGTCGCCCCGATCGCGTGATCAGCTCACCCCTCGTGCGGGCTCGACAGACCGCCGATGCATTTGGCTTGGCGTACGAGGTCGACGATCGCTGGATCGAGCTCGACTACGGCGCCCTCGACGGCGTGCCTCTCGAGGATGTGGACGCCGAGGTCTGGGCCAGGTGGCGGGTCGATCCCACGTATCGGGTCGGCGGCGGCGAGAGTCTGGAAGCGATGGGCGTTCGGTCGGTCGCGGCGGCTCAGGAGTTGATGGAGGACGCCAGACACCACATGGTCGTCGTCACTACCCATGTGTCTCCGATCAAGGCCGTCATCTCGTGGGCACTCGGGGTGGACCTCACGGTTGGGTGGCGCTGCCATCTCGACCAAGCGTCGGTGTGCCGGATCGCCTTCGGCCCGCAAGGACCGATTCTGTTCAGCTTCAACGAGACGCGTCGTGATCAAACCTCTTGGCAGCCGTAGCTCACAAGGTTGGCACGCCGGCGCATGGTCCGGACCGAACGGCGTACCTGGGCGATGCAACCGGAGCCGCCGGGAGCGTCACTTGTCCTCACACCTTAGCGGATCGCGCGACACACGTTTCGAGTTAGTGCTCCGCTGGGTTCTCATCGGCTTCTTTCGCTCCAAAACGTCCGCGTTTGAACCGGACGACAGCTGGGAAGAGTTGCGACATGGCGGATCTCTTCCTCTTTCTCGATCCTTGGCAAATCCTCGGCGGCGCGGCGCTGCTGGCCTTGATCTTCGTAGCCGTCTTCGTCTGGAACTCGCCTCGCCCGACCTCCTAGTCGGGATGACCAGAACCGTGGCGCTCAACCCGCCTTGACGGCGATCGCCATCCCGTCACCAACGGGCAGGGTGGTAGCGATGAGGCTGGAGTCGGCGGCCAGCAGATCATGCATCGCCCGGATGCCGTCGATGCCGGCGTCGACGGCCGCCTCGACGATGCGGCCTTGGCGAATCGCGTTGTCGGCGATCATCAATCCGCCGGGCCTCAGCCGTTCCAGTGCCAGACGGGCGTACAGCGGGTAGGGCTCCTTGTCGGCGTCGATGAACGCGATGTCGTATGGGCCGGGCAGTGTGGCCAACACATCCACGGCGGCGCCTCGGTGCACCACGACACGGTCGCTGAGCCCGGCACGCTCGAACCAGTGCTCGGCGGCGTCGGCATGCAGCGGCTCGATTTCGATCGTGTCCAGCCGCCCGCCCGGCGGCAACTCGCGCGCCATCCAGATGCCGCTGTAACCGAAGAGCGTCCCGACCTCGAGCACCCGTGAGGCGCCGACCGCGCGCACGAACAGGGCGAGCAGTCGACCCGCCTCGGCGCTGACTTGGATCGACGGGCCACGTTTAGCGGTGTCGGCGCGCACTTCGCGCAGCAAGTCGTCCTCCGACCAATACCGCTCGGAGAGGTATCGCTCGAGCGAGTCCATTGCCGGAGATTAGCTGCAGGTTGGTGTGACGGTGAGTTGGCTTGTAAGCGGGATTCTGTGACGCCGAAGCGCCGGTGACCATCCATCTAGGCGGCCTACCCGAGAGGTAGTCGGCGAACCGACCGGACGGGCAGTCCATCCTCTCTGCTTGGCCTTGCTCCGAGTGGGGTTTGCCAGCCGTACAGGTTGCCCTGCACGCTGGTGCGCTCTTACCGCACCGTTGCACCCTTACCTGTGACCGGCGAACCGGTCCATCGGCGGTCTCTCTCTGTTGCACTATCCGTCAGGTCGCCCCGACCTGGCTCGCGCCAGCACTCTGCCCTACGGAGTCCCGACTTTCCTCGACATGGTCACCGAAAGTGCCATGCCGCGGTCACCCGACCAACTCACCGTCGGCCGACAGTGTACGAGCCCCTCAACAGGTCGGGGTCATGTATTCGTAGACGAACGAGTTGAGGCTCGGCGTCTCGAGGTTGATCTTCAACCGTGTGCCGTTCTCGTCTCCGCGGCCGACCACGAGCTGAACCGCGCTGAGGCCGCCGAACTGCGACGGAATTGCGGTGATGGTGGGGATCTCGGTCTGCGGCGGGGCGTCCGATGGCGTAGGCGTGGGGGAACCCGACCCGCTGGCTGACTGGTTGCCGAGGTTCTGCAGCGTGCTAGTGGTTGCCACAAGCGTGGTGGGCGGTGAACCGGGTTCGGCGTTGACAGCGTCCGCGAAGTTGACCAGACCTTCCGGGCGAGCGGGGTTGATGGTCAGCGCGAGCAACGCTGCGTGCCGCGCTTCGCGTGCGCCGACCTTCATCACGTCGCTGCGCAGCGCTGGCTCGGAGAACAGTGCGACGAACGCCTGGTACGTCCCGCCCGCAAGTGTTTCGAGACCGTGAGCGAAGTTGAGGATGTCGCGCCGCGGGTCTTCGCTCGGATCGACGGCCTTTGCCGTCCCCGTGGCCTCGACGCCCTTGGTGATCCGCTGGATCACAGGGTTGATGATCGTGTCGTCGATCTTCGGGTTGCCACACGTCCACGCCTGGCCGCCCGCATCAGTGGTCAACTTCTCGAACACTGCGGCGTGCCCGGCGTGATCGTCCATGAACCGCTTGGCGATGTCGTCGAACCTCGGGTCGAGCAGGTCGCTGTTGCCGATCACCTGGCTGTACACATTGATCACCGAATGCTCGAGCGACGACGCTGTGCGCAACAGCGCGATGTTGGTGACATGAGCGTCGGGCAACTTCAGGGTCGTCGGCACATCGCCGACACGGCCGACCTCGCCGCGCACATGCTGGGTGCACGCGCTGATGACGGCCGCGGTCGCGACGCTGAGGCCGCCGACGCGCAAGATGTCGCGGCGGCCGAACAACGCCCGGCGACCTGCGGCCGGACTGGTTGCAGACTCGAACAGTGCGCTGTAGACCCGTTGTGCCGCCTGGGCGTCGTGACCGGAGGTTGCCCCGAGCGCGCGCAGTTCGCGGCGAAGTTCGTCGTCGCTGGTTACGTGACGGCTCACGGCCTCACCCTTCCGCCGGCGCCAGCGCGTCGGCCTCTTTGTCGACCAGCAACGTGGCGAGATCCGTCGAGCCGTTCAGGTAGGCGAGCACGGTACCGTGCCGGGCTTCGACGATCAGGATCGAAGCGACCAGCGAGGCGCCATCGGTACCTTGCAACTTCGAGAGGATCTCGGTGTGCGTCGCTACGGCTGTCGACTCGATGCTGTACGCGGCGTCGAGCACGCTCGACTTGTCGCCGCTGAACGAGGACTTCAGGTCATCGAAGATCGGGTTGACCTCTTGCGGTGCCAGGCGCCCGAGCTCGGCGGACAAGGACGTTGCGTACGCCTCGTGTGCCTCACGAATCGTGGCCAGCACCGCGCGCTCGTTGTCGTCGAAGTCCTTCGTTGCCAGCACCACGTCGTACAGGTTGCGAGCAGCGAGTTCGAGTGTCTCGGCGAATCCCAACAAGGTGACGTCATCATTGGTAGGTCGCTTCGGGGGGGACGTCGTCGTGGTAGTTGCGGCGGTATCCGGCGGGCCGGTGTTGGGCGTGGTCGCGCTGGCCCGGCCCATCAGGAACGGCAGGAGCGATACGGCGGCGCCTCCCAGTCCAATGCCCAGCAGGCGACGGCGCAACGCACTGTCGGGCTGTGCCGGCTCCGTCACATCCATGTCCACGAGGAAATCCTTTCGAGATGCTCACGCTCAGCATTCCTTGCCGAGGGTGAGCGGAGCAATTCTAGAAGTCGAGGGCCGACAGGTCTGGTATCCATCCACGGGC
>JANMMQ010000123.1:0-3099 GCA_031373465.1 Ilumatobacteraceae bacterium
CTCCTTCAGCTCACCGGCCATGCGCCGGTCGTGGTCGTCGTCACGGCCACGACGACGAGTGCCGGCGATCGGACGACTGATCACCTTGCGGCCGAGCACCTGCACCATCGGCTCGGGTGAACTGCCGACGATGGTGATGTCGGGGTGCCGCAGGAAGTACATGTACGGGCTGGGGTTGACCTGGCGCAGGACGCGGTAGAAGTCGAAGGGGTCCGCCTCGAGGTCGATGTCGTAGCGCTGTGAGAGCACGACCTGGAAGATGTCGCCGGCGAGGATGTACTCCTTGGCGACCTCGACAGCTTGCTGGTAGATGCCGTTGCGCATCGTGCTGCGCACCTCTGGCATCTCGTCGTCCGCTCGCGGCGGGGCCACGGGTACATATGCCAGGGGTCGGGCCAGGTCGGCCACGGCTCGCTCGACGCGGGCGATGGCTACGTCGTACGCGTCGTCCAACGCATCACCATCCATCCCCAGCACCGGCACGCTCTCGATCAGGTAGACGCGCTGGAGCCAGTGATCGAACGCAGCGAGCGACCCGATCACACTCATCGCCGCGTCGGGAAACTGCCGATCATCGTGGGGAACATCTGGCAGGCGCTCAACCTCGCGGACGATGTCGTAGCCGAGATAACCCATGACTCCGCTCTGCAGAGGCGGCAGGTCGGGAATGATCGGCGCTCGGTAGATACGCAGCAGTTCGTCGAGGGCGGCAAGCATCCCGCGGTCGAGCGGCACCGACGGCGGGACATTGCCGAAGGACGTGATCAGCCCGTTGCGCAGTTCCAATGTGGCGACCGGATCACGCCCGACGAAGCTGTAGCGACTCCAGCGTTCACCGTGCTCGACGGACTCCAGAAGGAACCCTGAGCCGTCGCCGACCAGTTTGGCGTACGCAGCCACCGGCGTCTCGAGGTCCGCCAGCACCTCGGTCCACACCGGCACGACGGTGTGCTGGCCGGCCAGGGCGCGGAACTCGTCGCGGCTCGGCCGCATCCGAAGACCGCTCATTCCCCGAACCGGCGGAAGAAGCACGAGTACGCGCCGGTGTGACAGGCGCCGTTGCCCTCTTGTTCGACCAAGAACAGCAGCACGTCACCATCGCAGTCGTAGTACGCCTCTCGCACGAACTGACGGTCGCCGCTGGTATCGCCCTTGCGCCACACCTCTTGCCGGCTGCGGCTCCAATAGACCATGCGACCGGTCTCCAACGTGGCTTTCAACGTCTCGGCGTTCATCCAGGCGAGCATCAACACGGCCTTGGTCTCGACATCTTGGGCGACCGCCGCAACGAGCCCGGATGCGTCGTACTTGACGGACGCGAGTTGCTCGGGGGTTGCGTCGATCCGCACGCCGCTGGACATGGCCGACATGCTACGGCCAGGCAACCTCCACGACCTCGAGATATCGAACGCAGACCGGCTGTACTACAGGTACAGACCGGTGCTGGCCTCGATGCGGCTGGCGGCCACCGCGTGCAGGTCGCGCTCGCGCAGCATGATGTAGTCGTTGCCGCCGACTTCGACCTCGTATCGATCGTCCGGACTGAACAACACGCGGTCGCCTACCTCGGCCGATCTCACGTTCTGACCGAGGGCAACGACCTCGGCCCACACCAGTCGCTTCGAGATCTGTGCAGTGGCCGGAATGAGGATTCCCCCCGACGAACGGCGTTCGCCGTCCTTGTCGGGTATGCGCACCAGCAGCCGGTCGTTGAGCATTTTGATCGGCAGCTTCTCATCTTGCAGGGCCACGGCCGCACAGTATCGCCGGGGCCTCGGTTATGCCACCGCCCGATCGATGCTGGCCATGACGTCGGGCGTCAACAGCGGGAGCACGTCGATGGCAGCAAAGTTCTCGGCGACCTGGCTCGGTCGGCTGGCGCCGGTGATGACACTCGAGACGTTGGGGTTCGCCGCGCACCACGCCAAGGACATCTGGGCAAGGGTGCAGCCGAGCTTCTCGGCAATCGGGCGCAGTCGCTCGACCTTCGCCAGAGCAGCCTGGTCGGACAGCTCTGATTCGAGCCACTCGTAGCCAGAAAGCGCGCCGCGCGAATCCGCCGGGATGCCGTCCTTGTACTTCCCCGTCAGCAGGCCGCTGGCGAGCGGGCTCCAGACCGTGGTGCCGATACCAATGTCGCTGTACAGCCTGGCGTACTCCTCCTCTACGCGCTTGCGGTTGAGCAGGTTGTACTGCGGTTGCTCCACCACGGGCTTGTGCAGATGATGCCGCTCGGCGATCTCCCATGCAGCGCGAATCTCGTCAGCTGTCCACTCGCTGGTGCCCCAGTAGAGCGCCTTGCCGGAAGAGATGATGTCGCTCATTGCTCGCACCGTCTCTTCGATCGGCGTGTCGGGATCGGCGCGATGGCAGTAGATGAGATCGAGGAAGTCGAGGCCCATGCGTTCGAGGGACCCGTCGATGGCCTGCATCAGATACTTGCGATTGAGCGTGTTGGCCATGTTGGGAACCCGCTCGATGCCCCAGAAGAACTTCGAGCTGACCACGAAGTTCGAACGCCGCCAACCGAGCTCGCGGATGACCCGGCCCATGATGGCTTCGCTCTCGCCTGCCGCGTAGGCCTCGGCGTTGTCGAAGAAGTTGCAACCTGCGTCATACGCGGTCTGCATGCACTCCATGGCGACGTCGTCCTTCATCTGGTTGTCGAACGACACCCAGCTTCCGAACGACAGCACCGAGACCTTCAACCCGCTTCGCCCGAGGCGGCGATACTCCATCTTGCTCTTTGCCGATTTGCCTGCCATCTGTTTCTCCTTGGGCTTGGGGGCTGATTCTCAGACTTGTTGAACGGGTCGAACGGTAATACCGGCTGCGGCCATCGCGGCCTTTGCATCGGCGATGCCGTGCTCGCCGAAATGAAAGATGCTGGCAGCCAGCACTCCGGTTGCGCCGCCCTCGACGATTCCCTCGACGAGGTGCTGCATGGTGCCGACACCGCCACTGGCGATGACCGGAACGTTGACGTTCTCCGTGACGGCAGATGTGAGGTCGAGATCGAAACCTTCCCTCGTGCCATCGCGATCCATCGAAGTCAACAGGATCTCTCCGGCACCGAGTCTGGCTGCCTTCACCGCCCAG
>JANMMQ010000358.1:0-2211 GCA_031373465.1 Ilumatobacteraceae bacterium
AGGTGATGGGCGAAGTCGCTCGGGTTCCACTCGTGGCTGTCGGGATCGTCACCGCCGCTGTGCAGAACGTCGAGGTACTCGGCGTGCTGTGTGTGTGCGGCGCGCGCCACGTTGGGCTCGCGGTACACGAGGGCACAGCAATCGAATGGCGCGAACAGCCACTTGTGCGGATCGACGATGAAGCTGTCGGCGTGCTCGATGCCGACGTATCGACCTCGAACGCTCGGCGCCGCGAGACCTGCGCCGCCGTAGGCACCGTCGACATGCATCCACACCCCGAACTCCGCGCAGACGTCGGCGACACCCGCGAGGTCGTCGATCACACCTGCGTTGGTGGTACCGGCCGTCGTGACGATCGCGAACACACGCTCGCGATCCTCCGCCGGAAGACCCACAAAGGTCTCGCGCAACGCGGCACCCCACATGCGGCCCTGATCGTCGGCTGGTACCGGCACGACGTCCGCGTCGATGGCCCTCGCTGCCGAACCGACGCTGGAATGCGCGCCCTTGCCGGTCAGCAGCAGCCCGCGTGTCCGGTCGTGAGCTCCCTCGGCGCGGTGACGCCATCGGAAGCGGGCCGCAATGAGGGCGCTGAGGTTCCCTGCCGTCCCACCGGTCACGAAGACACCGCCAGCGGTCGCAGGCAACCCGACCAGGTCGGCGATGTAGCGCAGCGCTTCGTTCTCGGCGAAGACCGCTCCTCCACCCTCGAGCCATGAGCCCCCGTAGATGCTCGAAGCACCGACGACCAGATCGAACAGGATGGATGCCTCGGTTGGTGCCGCCGGAACGAACGACAGGAACCTCGGGTGATCGATGGAGATGCTGGCCGGGCCGAGCACGTCGGCGAAGATCCGCAACGCCTCGAGCCCACCGATGCCGTTGGCGGTCACGGTCTGGCCGACCATGGCGCGCAGCTCCTCAGCCGGACGCGTCTTGTCGAGTGGGGGCGGGTCCATCCGCATTCGCTCGACCGCGTATCGCACGACAGCTTGCGTCAGCACCTCGGTCGCCCGATCGTGACGATGCATGTCCTGACGCTGCATGTCCTGCACGTCAGATGTTGAGATCGAGCAGTTCGCTGCCTTCGTATCGAACCTCGGCATCGCGGTTGAGCGCCACGCCGAGGACGACGGCAAGAACCGCGCTACCCATGCAGATGAGCACCGGCAGGAGCAACAGCACGAGCACGATTGCGATGGCGCCAGGCACGGCGGTCACCCTACTGGCTTGTACGCCCAGGCCTCAATCTCCACTGCGGCACCGGCCGGGAGCGCGGCAACACCGATGGTGCTGCGCGCCGGTCGGTGCTGACCGAACCCTTCGACATACGCATCGTTGAAGCTCGCGAACGTATCCATGTCCGTCAAGAAGCAGAGCGTCTTGGCGATGTCGGTCAGTGAGGCGCCGACACTGGCCAGCTGCGCTTGCAGGTTCTCGACTGCCTTGGCGGTCTGCGCTGCCACACCACCGCCGACCAGCGTGCCGTCCTGCATCCCGAGCTGGCCGCTGACGATGATCCAATCGCCGGCACGAACGACAGGGGTGTAGGGACCGAGTGGTTTGCTCATGTGGGCATCGTACGCGCGAGGCCAACTGCGAAGGTGCAACTCCTAGACTGCGGCGATGTCGATGTCGCGGCGCTACCTGCTCACCGGCGCGGGTGCGTTGCTGGTTCTGGCGGCGTGCGGGGACGATTCGGCGTCGAACTCGGGTCGGACCACCGGCACATCGGGCAATGCCGGAACCGAGCCTGATCCAGGCACCACCGGGTTCACGATCGCCCAGCGGTACCCCAGCAACACGTTCGTGCCAGGCGTGGTGCGGCTGCCGATCTCCATCGCCACCAAAGACAGCCTGATGACAACCGGCCCATCGCAACTCGACGGGCGAGTGCTCGATAGCAACGACAAGCAGATCGCGACCGTCAGCGCCCCGATCCACTCGAAGGATCTCGTCATCCCCTATTGGGCGGTCAACGTGCGGATCGATCTGCCGGGGACGTACACGCTGCGCCTCGACGGTGACGACGGTTTCGGGGCGGCCTTCATCGTCAGCGATCCGGCCACCGTGACCGTGCCGTACATCGGCTCGCTTCTACCGCCGTTCGACACGCCCACGGTCGACAACCACCGCGGTGTCGAGCCCTACTGCTCGCTGACCCCCAACCCATGCCCTTTGCACGATGTCACGTTGACGCAGGCCTTGGCC
>JANMMQ010000375.1:0-2723 GCA_031373465.1 Ilumatobacteraceae bacterium
AGATAGTCGACGGCCGTGAGGTCGACACACATCTCGTAGCCCTCGTCGAGCAGGGCACGCACGACATCCGCGTACTGCTGGCGGGTGGGATGCAACACCGTCTGCCCGTGACTGTCTGTCATTGGAGAACCGTGCATCGACGGCGGCTCAGGAGTGGGGGCGACCTTGTCGGGAGGTGCGGCGGATGTGTCGCTCATCGGTCACCGCGTTCCGAGCAGCACGGGGATCGACTCGGATCCGGACGGGATCTCTTGGACATGGAGGTTGGCTCCTGCGCCGGTCTCGGCACGCCGCTTCATCAGATGACCGTCTTCGATCGACTGGTGCAGCGTCTCGATGGCATGGATCAACGTCTCGGGTGTTGGTGGACAACCTGGTGCGTACACGTCGACCGGAACGACTTGATCGACGCCTTGAACGATGGCGTAGTTGTTGAACATGCCACCGGTCGAAGCACACACGCCCATCGAGATGACCCACTTGGGCTCCATCATCTGGTCATAGACCTGTCGCAGCACGGGCGCCATCTTCTGGCTGACACGACCGGCAACGATCATGATGTCGGCCTGACGCGGTGAGGCCCGGAAAACCTCCATGCCAAAACGACTGAGGTCGTAGTGCGCGGCACCGGTTGCCATCATCTCGATCGCGCAGCACGCCAAGCCGAACGACGCCGGCCAGCTGCTGCGGCTGCGCGACCACTTGACCAGGTCTTCGATCTTGGCGGTGATCGCGTTGTGCTGGAGCCCACCGAGACCGTCGTTCTGAATATCGCGGAGCAGGCTCATGCGGCCGTCGTTTCGTCGATGCGACCCTCGGTGCCGACGCGCCGGATGGTGGTGCCCAGCGTGCGCTCGGCAGACACAGCACCCTCGAGACCGTCGAGCCGTCGCTCCCTGTACGAAGGGCCCCAATCGAGCGCGCCGCGGGCCACGACATAGACGAATGCGCCGAAGAACACCGCGCTGAACGCGAGCATCTCGACGAAGCCGTACGTGCCGAGGAACTGTCGATCGACCGCGTAGGGGTAGATGAATATCAGTTCGATGTCGAACATCACGAACAGCATCGCGACAACGTAGAACGTGACCGGGAATCGCTCCGGCGGCTCGCGGCTGGGCACGATGCCGCACTCGTACGGAGCCTCTTTGGCCGACGAGGGACGCCGGGGCGCCAACAGGCGCGAGGCGAAGAAGCTGAGCGCGCCGAACAGGGTCGCCAGCACGAGCAGGCACACGATCGGAAGGTACTGACCCATCAGGTCACCTGAGCCGGCGAGGCCCGAGACGGTGTTTGCGCGGGTAGCGCCGGCGCCGACCGGTTGGCCAGCACTCGGCGGTCGCGGGTGTGCAGCAGATAGCACAGCATCAAGAACACGGCGAGCGAGCCGATCGTGATGAAACCGGCCGGCTTCCGCTTCGCCCCGAGGTCGCGGATCATGTACACGTACTCGTGCGGCCGGGTGGTGTCGATCTCCGGCTTTGCCGGTGCGCGTCCAGGTTCGTCACGTTGTTTGACCAACGGCGCAACCTCGACCACGGCATAGTGCGGCTTGTGCTTGAACGCCAGGAAATCGACCTTGCCGTTGAACAGCTGGGGCTGACGTTGGCCGCCCTTGTCGAACACGTTGACGACTTGGAACTCACCATTGGCCAGCGCGAGGGACTCCTCGAGCAACACGCTGGCGGCGGCGCCCGCCTGCTGGAACGACGGCACTGATGAGTCGAGCTTCTTCCAACCGTCTGTGACGAACTGCTCGTCGAGCAGCTTGGCTGCTGTCGTGAAATCTGCGCTGGCAGGGATGACCACTGGATCACTGAGGGCCCCCGATTCGTTGACCGCCTTGGGGGTCTCCAGGACGGTGCGTCCGCTGATCGGCGACCACGAGGCGTCGGGGCCGAGCAACCCCTTGCCGTACGACCACCACGTGGCACCCATCAGGAACATCCATCCGGCCAGCGCAGCGAACGCCACGAGAAATCCCAGTCGTGCGCCGAGGTTTGTGCTGAGCAGGAAGTAGCAGCTTCCGCAGAAGGTCGCCAGCGCAATGATCGTGATGAGGATGCCGCGCAGCTCCGGTTCCCAGCCGATCGCCAGAAGTGCACTCATCAGAGGCTCCGAACGTATTCGACGATTGCCTTGATCTGTTCGTCGCTGAGCAAGCCTCCGAAGCCGGGCATGCGTCCGCTGCCCTGCGACTGCTTGCCGTAGCGCTGGCCGAGCTCGGAGCCCGACTTGATGAAGTTGATCATGTCTTGCTCGCTGGGGAAGTGAGAGGGTGTGGCTCCGCCTGTGAGGTTCCAACCGAAGGCGCCTTGTCCCGGTACGGCAGGGCTGCCGTAGCTCCAACCTTGCGTGTGGCAGCGAGCGCAGCTGTACGCGCCGCTGTTGATGTCGAGGTTGAAGAGCGCCTCGCCCATGGCGGCCTCGACAGTGTCGTACTTGCCGCTGTCGACCAACTTCTTCGCAGCCAGCTCCGCGGACTTCTGGATCTTCGTGCGTTCGACTTCCGGCAACCTGCCCTCGTCGCACAGCTTCAACACCTTCAAGTCGGTCAATGCGGACACGGTCGGGAACGCCGGCTCGGTGAGACAACTCTCCGGGGCCACTTGGATGCTGCGGATGTAGGCGATGATCGTCTCGATCTGCTGGGCGTTCATCGGCCCGCCACCGATGGTGCCCCACGCGGACATCGGCGAGAAGGTGCGGCCGTAGTTGAGGAT
>JANMMQ010000396.1:0-6251 GCA_031373465.1 Ilumatobacteraceae bacterium
CATGCGCCGGACTGTACTGCGCCCGGCTCAAGCGACAGCGAGGCACGCCTCGAGCAACGGCCGGTAGTGATCGAAGGGTGGCGTGACTTCGTCGGGCACCTTGCCGACATCGTCCCACCGTCGCACCCGAACAGCATCGGCGGCGTGGGGGAGCGCGGCGAACGCCTCGGCATCAGCCGTCGAGAACGGGCCGCGCTGGAGCATCAGGCTGCGTACGGAGGCCGGCGAAAGCATCTTCGCATATGAGGGCGTTGTCGCACAGAGATATCGCTTTGCGGCAACGTGCAGCCGGACCGCCTCCACCACGTTCGGCCCGAACGCACGAGACAACCATCGTGCCCCGACCTCCTCGTGAACCGTGTCGATACCGAAGTCGGCGGAGTCGGCGGCCATCGCATGAACGAGGTGACCGACATCGTGGAGCAGCGCCGCCACGACGAGCTCCGACGGCGCGCCGTCGGTCTCTGCGGCGTGGGCGGTCTGCAACATGTGCTCAGCGATCGATACGCGCTCGCCGAGATACGCCTGACTACCGCGCTCGATGAAGATGGCGGCGATCTCGTCGACGGCGGTCCTCATGCCGGTGCCTGGCGTTGCAACACTGAGATCGTCGAGTGCAGGGCGTCGATGTCGGCGTAGCAACCCTGCAGGTGGCGCGAGCCCGAGGCCGCCCCGAATGCGGTCCGACCATGAAGGACGCGACGGTTGTCGACGATGAACAGGTCGCCCGGATCGAGGCGGAAGCGAATCTGGAATCGGGGGTCGGCAAGGAGCCTGGCGAACAGCAGATACGCGTCGTACCAAACGGCGAGCTCCGCGGAGGGCATCGACGGTTGTTGCATCGATCGCGGATTGAACCGCACGCTGCGGACCATCCCATTGCCACCGAGCTCGACCAGCGGCGCGTGGGCGGTCAGGTCCGTGCTGCCGTCCCGATAGGCGAAGGTGACGTCGCGTCGAACGAGCAGATCGAATCCGGTCGGGTTCAACTCGCGGACTTCGTTGGCCACCCGCCATCCGTCAACGAGCATGTTGTCGCCGCCTGCGGCTGTGGACTCGAGACAGTGGAGCAACTGCATCGTCGGAACAGGATCGCGGTACGGGTTGTCGGTGTGCGCTGCCAAGCCGAGCGACGTGTTGGCGAGGTTGCTGGGATCGACGACCGAACGCACGTCGAACCATCGGCCGTAGTTCGTCTCCCGAACATGGCCGAACAGCTCGGCGACACGTGTGACCTCGCCGTCGATGGTCGGCACGTCGTGGAGCAGGCCGCATCCCATCGTCTGCACCCCCTCCAACCACCGCAGCAGCGCGCCGCGTCCAGCGGCGTCGTTGGCGATGATCGCCGAGTGTCGTGCGATCGGCAGATCTCGCTCGGATCCGCCGTCCCACAGCGTTGGTGTTCGTCGAGCACTAGTTGGGGCGAAGAGATCGCTGATGGCATACGCGCTCTCGTGCTGCTCCGGCATCCATGTCATGCGGATGGTGTCGCCGTCGACTCGGAGGTCGGCACCTGCCAAGTCATTGGGGATTGTGGCCGGATCGAGAAGTCGTTGTCCGCTCGGATGCCGGCATGCCGCGCACCCGCATCGATCGCGTAGTGCGATGAGGGGAATGTCGATCTCTGGTCCACGGCACAGCGAAAGCCGCAGCATGCCGTCCACAGTGACGACACCGACTTGCCCGATCGGTGGTGCCGCGGAGGCATCCATCACTGGCTCGTATCGATCACGCAGAAGCGGTTGTCCTCCGTATCTGCAAGTACCACGAAGTCGGGATGCTCGGGGTAGCGATCCCACTCGACACGTTTCGCGCCGAGTGAAACGAGGCGTTCCACCTCAGCAGCTTGATCCGCCGCGTCGCCCGCATAGAGATCCAGATGGATCCGGGGGTATGGCTGAACCGGGGTCTCGCTTACGTCGAGTGCCAGGTGTGCACCTTGCCCGGTCGTCGGGACGAGGATCATGAAGTCGTCCTCGGGCGTGATCTCCCGCTTGGGGACATAGTTCAGGGCATGCGTCCAGAAGGCAACTGCTCTATGCAGATCGTGGACACCGATCACGACGGTTCCGACACTCAGCATGTCGACAGTCTTGCAGCCTCACCTCACCCGGGCATCGACTGATCAGCTGACGACTTCGGAGATCTGCATCACCGGAGCGATGTTGGTGTAGTTAGCCACGTCGGCCATGACATCGCTCATCTTCGGGCTAGTGACCGCGGCCTGCAGCGCCTCCATCGAGTCGAAGTAGAAGTGAACACCGGCGACGTTGGGACCATCGATGCCCTTGTCGATCTCGGTCTTGGTGGGGTTGAAGGTGCTGTTGCACAGCGGCACGTGGGATGTTGCGTAGTACTTGTGGTCGCAGGTGGTCCCTCGCCACTCTGGTAGGTCACGCTGAGCTTGATCATGACAGCGAACGATAGTCGCCCTCACCTTCACAGGAGTTTGGCGGCGTCGGTCGATGGGTACTCAGACCAACGGTGTCAGCCGCAGTCGCGACTGCACTTTCGCGTGGAGGTTTCGATGACCGATCCGGTGGGCGAGGACACGTTCAGGGTGCTCCCTCCCAAGCCGTATGCGTCGCTGGCCGAGTACGTCGCCGCCGGCGGCGGCAAGGGACTCACTGCCGCGAAGGCAGTCGAACCAGAGACGATCATCGAGGAGCTGGCGGCGTCGGGTCTCCGCGGTCGTGGCGGGGCCGGCTTTCCGACGGGCCAGAAGTGGCGCACGATCAAATCGTTCGCGTCCCCATTGCTGCGCACGTCTGTCGTCGTCAACGCGGCAGAGGGCGAGCCGGGGACCTTCAAGGATCGCACGATCATCCGATCGAATCCCTACGCAGTCATCGAGGGAGCGCTGATCGCTGCCAGAGCGATGGACGCGGGGTCCGTCACCATCGCCACGAAACAGTCCTTCACGGACGAGGTTGTCCGCTTGCGCGCGGCCATTGCGGAAGTCGAGGCCGCCGATTGGCTCGGTGATGTCGAGATCGGAATCGTCGAAGGGCCGTCGGAGTACTTGTACGGCGAAGAGACCGCGTTGCTCGAAGTGATCGATGGTCGGCCTCCGTTCCCTCGCATCGCTCCGCCCTACCGGCGCGGCGTCGTTGAAGTCGTCGAGTCCGACGATGACGCGGAGTCCGGCAGTGGACTGTCGGCTGACGTCCAGATGGCCGGAACCGAAGACGACAGCGTGGCGCCACCCGTGCTGGTCAACAACGTCGAGACGATGGCCAACGTACCCGCAATCATCGCCAAGGGCGCGAAGTGGTTCAGGACCGTCGGCACCGCGAAATCGCCCGGCACGATCGTGTGCACCTTCACCGGCGATGTGACCCACCCTGGCGTCGTCGAGGTACCCATGGGCACACCGCTGCGAGTAGCCATCGATACCGGCGCGGGTGGCGTGTTGCGTGGATCGAACGTCGGCACGGTCCTCGTCGGCGTGTCCAGCGGCGTGCTGACGGCCGACCTGCTCGACACGGAGTTGAGCTATGAGGCGATGTCGGCGATCGGCAGCGGGCTCGGATCGGCCGGCTTCATCGTGCTAGCCGACAACACCGACGCGGTCAGCATCGCCGCCGGCGTCTCGCGATTTCTCGCCGTCGAGTCCTGTGGCCAGTGCACGCCTTGCAAGCAGGATGGCGAAGAGATCGCCAGGTTGCTGGCGGTCGCGGCGGCAGGCGACGCCACTCCCGATGACCTGACCGCGATCAAAGACCGCCTCGCGACAGTCGCGGACGGCGCACGATGCAGCCTGGCGTTGCAACAACAGGCGGTCGTCGGGAGTCTCTTGAACACGTTTGCTCAGGACGTCGCCTCCAGGTTCGAGCCCGGCGCGACGCCGGTCGAAGTACATCTCGTCGCCGCCTTGCTGGACATCGCTGAACAAGGTGCGATCGTCGACAGTTCGTTCGCCGACAAGCAGCCTGATTGGACGTACGACGAGGTCGACAGCAGAAAGACCCCGGTCGAGCGCTTCACCGATCATCGCTCCGAGGAGGCGCTCGAAGAGGCATCGCCGGGCTGAGAGGTCGGTCAACGACCACGGGCGACGGATAGGATCACGCTCCGTGTCGAACCCGTCCCGCGCCCAACTGTGGGGGTGGGGTCGCACCAACCCAACGGTTGCCGAAGAGATGACCGTCACCGCCGGCGGCGTCGCGGCGACGCTGAAGGAGGCCGGCCCGCGGGGCGCACTGGCCAGAGGTCTTGGTCGTAGCTACGGCGATGCAGCACAGAATGGTGGCGGTCTGGTCCTGCGCCTGGCCTCGGGGGCAGGCGACGTAGTTCTCGACGCTGCGACGGGACGGGCCACGGTAGGCGCCGGTGTCAGCATCGATCAACTCCTCCGAGTCATCGTGCCGCGCGGCTTTTTTGTACCCGTCACGCCCGGCACGCGGTTCGTGACAATCGGTGGGGCGATCGCCAGCGACATTCATGGCAAGAACCATCACGTCGACGGGTCCATCGCCAACTCCGTCGACTCAATCACCATGATGCTGGCCGATGGTTCGACAACCGTCGTCGGCCCACATGACAATCCGGCGCTGTTCTGGGCGACCACTGGCGGAATGGGTCTGACCGGCATCATGCTCGATGCCACCATTCGCCTCCTGCCGATCGAGACCAGCCGCATGCGGGTCGACACGTCGCGCGTGCCCGATCTCGACACCTTGCTGGCGACGATGAGCAGCGGCGACGACGACGTGCGATACAGCGTGGCTTGGATCGATCTTGTCGCCAAGGGCCGGCACCTCGGTCGGAGCGTGCTGAGCCGAGGTGACCATGCACGCCTCAGCAATCTCGACGCGCGGCAAGCCGTCGATCCATTCGCCTATGGGCCGCACCAGATCGTCGCGGTCCCGCCGATCGTGCCATCGGTCGGCGTTCTGAACCACGCATCGATCGCGGCGTTCAACGAGGTCTGGTACCGCAAGGCTCCGAAGCGTCGCACCGGCGAGATCCAGGGGATCGGCACGTTCTTCCATCCGCTCGACTTCGTCGGATCGTGGAACCGTCTGTACGGCAAACGCGGCATGCTCCAATATCAATTCGTCGTTCCGTTCGGTCAGGAACACGCCATGCGCACGGTCGTCGAGAGACTCTCGGCCAGTGGCGCGCCGAGCTTTCTCGCAGTGCTGAAGCGCTTCGGAGAAGCCAATCCGGGACCGCTCAGCTTCCCTCGCGCCGGCTGGACGCTTGCGCTCGATCTGCCGGGTGCGTCACGCGGTCTCGGCGATCTCCTGCACGGTCTCGACCGGGTCGTGCTCGACGCCGGTGGTCGCCACTACTTCGCCAAGGACTCGCATATGACGCCCGACGCCGTGCGGCGCAGCTACCCACGACTCGACGAGTGGAAGGCAATCCGCGACGAGGTCGACCCTCACCGAGTTTGGCAGAGCGACCTCGGCCGCCGCCTCGGACTTATCTGACTCGACACGTCATTCGTCGACACACTGGAGACACATGGAAAACGCACTCGGCCAACCGCAGACCATCGTCCTGTTCGGTGGTACCAGCGAGATCGGCCTGGCGATCGTGCGCAAGTTGCTGAACCCAACGGCGACGACGGTGGTGCTGGCGTGCCGGGACACTGAGAAAGGCGAGCGCGCTGCTGCCGGTCTGCGACACGACTCGCTGACCGTGGACGTTGTCGAGTTCGACGCCAAAGCGACCGAAGCACACACGGATCTCGCTCGCACGCTCTCCGAGAAGTACGGCGACATCGATGTGGCGATCATGGCGTTCGCATTGCTCGGCGTCGGCGAAGTGACTTCTGTCGACCCCGCTGCTGCGGTGGAGATCGCGCAGGTGAACTTCACCGGGATCGTGTCGAGCACGATCACGATCGCGAATCAGATGCGCCAGCAGGGCCACGGATCCATCGTCATGCTGAGCAGCGTCGCCGGCGAACGTGTTCGTCGCGCCAACCCTGTCTACGGCGGCACGAAGGCGGGCATCGACGGCTTCGCCCAGGGGTTCGGTGACGTGCTGGCCGCCGACGGCGTACACATGTTGATCGTCCGGCCGGGTTTCGTCATCTCGCAGATGACGACAGGGTTGAGACCTGCACCGTTCGCCACCACCCCGGAGAAGGTTGCGGACGCGACGGTGAAGGGGTTGACGGCCAAGCACCGCACCGTGTGGGTTCCGGGGACCCTTCGCTACGTGTTCTCCGTGCTCCGTCACCTGCCCGGTCCAGTGTGGAGACGCCTTCCCCTTGGTTGACGCGGTTCCCACCATTC
>JANMMQ010000401.1:0-3555 GCA_031373465.1 Ilumatobacteraceae bacterium
CGGCGCAGCACTCGGATCGCTGCCTGCACGCGTGGCAACGACATTGCCGATCGCATCGATCGAGACGTCCATTCCTAGATCGCGCATCCACGAGACGACGAGATCCCGACCGTCGCGGTCGACGTCGGTCAGCGCCAACCGGGCGCAACCCCTCTCGCCGTTTGGACCTTCGATCGCGCCTATCTCGCCTAGCGCCTCGAGCCGTTGCCACAGTCGTGGACCGTCGATGCGAAGGTCGAAAGTGTCAGCCACCGTCACCGGCCGAAGTCGAACGTCGAGATCTCGCGCAGCGCGTCGCAGAACGATTGCACCGAGCCGGTAAACAACTCTGTGCCGCGCTCGGCGGTGGCCGCAGTGGGGTCGCCGATCACCCCGTCGGGGTGGAAGTCGTTGGAGAGCCAACCGAAGCTGACCCGACCGCCGAAGCGGACGTAGGTGTTCTCGACGAGCTTGTCCGGAACGCGTCGCGTTGCTTTGCTCACGTCGCACAGCTCCGGGGCCAGGTGCAGCATGATCGAGGTCTCGTCTGTGCCACCGTGCACACCCATGCCCAACTCGCTGGCCGGAGACGTACCGCCTTGATCCACCGGCATTCCCGGGTGTGCCAGGAAGGTCATCAGGCCGTGTCCGAGTCGAAGCTCGCGGTTGGCGACGCTCAGCAACGAGCTGTTGCCACCGTGGCCGTTGAGGAAGACAAGGCGCTTGGCAGGAGTGGTGGCGATGCATCGGCCGATGTCGTCGAGGACCGCCAACAACGTTGTCGCCGACAGCCAGACGGTGCCGGGCGACCATGCGTGCTCGTTGGACTTGGTGTACTGCAATGTCGGCATCAGCCAGACGTCGAGCTCCTCGCCGACCTCGGCGACCGCCGCCTCCGCAACGGCAGTAGCGACGACCGAATCGGTGCTCAACGGGAGGTGTGGACCGTGCTGCTCGATGGCTCCCAAGGGTTGGACGATGATGCTGCGATCGTTGAGCTGCTCGACGACCTGCGGGCCGGTGAGGCTTGGGAAGTAGCGCTCGGTCGATGTCACGAGCCGAACGTTACTCGCGGCCTTCGCGAGGCCCCATAAGGCAGAATGGCCGCGTGACCGCCCCGGACTTCGACGCCATGGTGATCGGCGCCGGCCACAATGGGCTTGTCTGCGCCGCCTACCTGGCGAAGGCTGGCATGCGCACGTTGCTCGTAGAGGCCCGTTCCTCTGTCGGCGGCACCGCGTCCAGCGAGCCGTTTGCCGGCGCCACCGTCAACATCTGCAACTGCGACCACATCACGTTTCGCACGACCCCTGTGATCGACGATCTCCGCTTGACCGACTTCGGTCTGCGGTACATCGACGTGGACCCTGCTCAGCGCAACCTGACATGGGACGGCGGGCCGGCGTGGACGATCTTCCACGACGTCGAGCAGACGCTCGATTCGATCGCGCACACGTATCCGAAGGAGGTCGGCGCCTATAGCAACTACCTGAGAGCCGCCTTGCCCGCGGCCCAGATGGTCGTCGACAACGCCAACGACCCGCCGTCGTTGCGCACGATCGGCAAGAAGGTGCTCGCCCGCAAGGGCCGAGGCGCGGCGACGCTGCTGCGATGGAGCCGGCGCAGCGCTGCCGACGTGATGCGCGGCTTTTTCGAAGCCGAAGCGCTGCGCGGCCCTGCCATGGTGACGGGTCCGATGGTCTGGGGCGTGTCGCCGGAGCTGTCGGGCACGGGTCTGGGCGCGCTGACCTATGCAATGCGCCATGTCGCTCGGGTCGGAAGACCTGTCGGCGGTAGCGGCATGGTTCCCGAGAGCCTGCGCCGCGCGTTCGAGGCAGCCGGAGGCAGCGTGATGATCAACACCAAGGTTGCTCGCCTCACTTGTGAGGGCGATTCGATACGAGGCATGGTCTGCACCGACGGCACCGAGGTCACAGCAGCCGTCGTCGTCTCCGCGTGCAACCCTCACGACACCTTCTTGTCATGGCTGAGGGATCCACCACCGCAGGCACGCGCGCTGGTCGCGCGTTGGAAGTCCATACCCCATGACGACGGTTACGAGTCGAAGATCGACGCCGTCACGGAGCGTCCGCCGACGCTGGCTGACGGGACTCCCCTCGGAGCGACGGCGGTCATCGCGCCCTCGCTCGCCGACATCGACAAGGGCTGTTCGATGATGACGACCGGCCAAGTGCTGGATCGGCCGGGCATGCTCGTCAACTCGCCATCGGCACTCGACGACTCCCTCGTCGACGCCGGCCGGCACGTGTTCAGTCTGGAGGTGCTGTACACGCCGTACCGGCTACGCGGAGGCTGGACGGGCAGTTCCGAGCCACAGCGTTGGCTCGATCAAGTGGCCACCATGCTGTCGCCTGGTCTCGTCGATTCCGTTGTGGAGTGGCGGGCCATGACCCCCGACCTGTACGAGCGCGAGTTCCACCTTCCTCACGGTCATGCCACCAGCTTCGCTGGTGGTCCACTGGCTGCATTTCGCAACAAGAACCCCGAGTTGACCCGGTACGAAACGTCGATCAAGGGCCTCTTCATCACCGGTGCCGCGACGTTCCCCGGAGCCGGAATCTGGGGCGCCAGCGGCCGCAACGCAGCATTGCAAGTTCTCAGTCGTGCCCCGTAGGCGCGTGGGTTAGCGAGCGGCCCTATTGGGTACCGTACGCAGATGAGCGAATACCTTCTTCCCGAACTCGCGTACGACCCCGGTGCCCTTGAACCGCATCTCAGTGGGCAGATCGTCGAACTACACCACAGCAAACATCACGCCACCTACGTGAAGGGCGCCAACACCGCGCTCGAGAAGCTCGCCGAGGCTCGCGCCGCCGGCAAATACGACACGCTCGTGGGACTGGAGAAGTCGCTGGCGTTCAACCTCGGTGGGCACGTGTTGCACTCGATGTACTGGGCCAACTTGTCCCCCGACGGAGGCGACAAGCCGGTCGGTGACCTGGCTGCCGCGATCGACGAGCACTTCGACTCCTTTGATGCGTTCCGCTCACACTTCAGCCAGGCGGCCACGCTCGTCCAGGGCTCGGGTTGGGGCATCCTCTCCTGGGAGCCTGTTGGCCGGCGTTTGATCATCGAGCAACTCGAGGACCACCACGAGAACACCACGCTCGGCGCTGTTCCGCTCCTGGCGATCGACACCTGGGAGCACGCCTACTACCTCCAGTACCAGAACCGCAAACCTGATTACGTCGAGGCGATCTGGAACATCGTCAACTGGGCCGACGTCGATCGCCGCTTCAAGGCCGCAAAGGCCTGATCCCACCCAGCGTCACGCGTCGTTGACCGCCCAGGTGCGTTTGGCGACCGGGGGCTTGTCGCTCCACGGGAAGTTGATCCACTTGTCGGTGCGCCTCCATACGTAGTCGCAGTGCACGACTGAATGGCTCTTCTCGTACAGGACCGCGGTGCGCACCTCGGCAACCTTGCCTTCGCAGAACTGCTGCACGCTGCGAAGCGTGTGGCCGGTGTCGGCCACGTCGTCGGCGATGAGGATGCGGGCGTCGCTGACATCGACGAAGTCGGGCGCCGGCGGCAGGATGCGCGGGACCTCGAGGC
>JANMMQ010000129.1:0-2346 GCA_031373465.1 Ilumatobacteraceae bacterium
CGGTGCTGTGGTGCTATGTGCGCAACAGCGGATTCAAGGTCGATGGCGTCAACTACGAGGTGTCGGCCGATCTCACGGGGCAGGCCAACCATCTCGGCGTCACGATCGAGGCCGACATCATCAAGCAGAAGTTGCCCGAGAACAACGGTGGCTACAACGCGCTCGGCGGACTTGGCACGAGCTCCTACGGCAAGACCAACCCGCTGGTCTACGAGAAGTTGACGAGCGACCATCCCATCGACCTGGCTCGCTGGCAGGTCGTCAACTGCTACATGGGCCGCATCGGCCTGATCAACAGCGGCGGCGAGAGCAAAGGCGATGCCGATCTTGCCGCCGCGGTCAAGACAGCGGTCATCAACAAGCGCGCAGGCGGACAGGGATTGATCTCAGGACGTAAATCGTTCCAGCGACCGATGGACGATGGGATCGCCCTGCTGAACGCCATTCAAGACGTGTATCTCGACGAGTCGATCACGGTTGCCTGACTCAGGTCGCCACTGAATCCAGAGGTCTCAACACCAACCCGGTTCGCAACTTCGGGGTGAAGAACGTCGACTTCGGTGGCATCAATAGGCGTTCAACCGCGGTGCGACGGATCTCGTCGATGCTGGTGGGCCGAATCAGCACGGCCGCGTCTGCATCGCCGGCGCTCAACAGGGTCAGGACGTTGTCCACGCCGTGCTGGTAGCTGACCTCGAGCGCGTCGCCCTGTGCCGGCGCTGAACCTTCGAGAGCGTGCTCCAGGTAGGCACCGTCCAGGCCTCGTACCCCGGCGAACATCTCCGGTCGGGGGGTCAGCCACACGCCCGTGCCGTCGGGGTGGACGAGGCACATGGCGCCGCGGTCGATCGCTTCCGCGGCAAAACGTGGCGTCACTGCGCCTGCCCGTTCCACCGCGAAGAACGACCGCAGTCGCGACAACAGCTCGTCAGCGCTGAGGCCTCGATAGACGCGGTGGATCGGATCGATGCTCAGTTGCTCGTCCACCAACTCGGCGACGTAGGCCATCGTCAGTTCGGCATCCGTGTCGTTGCTACGCGTTTCTGCGCGGACTTCGTCGCGATAAGAGCGGCTGATCGCGTAGCGATGATGTCCGTCCGCGATCAGAACCGAGTTCGACGCGACAGCGGCGCTGATCGCCGAGATGCGATCAGGATCGACGACACGCTCAATGGTGTGTAATACACCGTTCTCGTCGGTGCACCGTCCGACAGGGTCCGCGCGATCTCGCAGCAACTCCGACAAGCCGCTCGTCAGCGACAGGCCCCAGATCGGCGACAGGTTGGATCGCGTGGACCGAGTCAGGTCGAGACGGTCCGTCTTCGCCTTCGGCGTGGTGCGCTCGTGGGGAATCACGCCGCCCGCCCCTTCATCGACCACCTCCAATGCACCGACCACTCCGACTGTTCGGCGGCGACGACCAGTCTCGTCGGTGAACTCCATCCGGTAGAGAGTCAACGAAGGCACTTCATCGCGCGCCAGGACCCCCTGTCGGATCCACGTCGCCAAGCGTTGCGCGGCGACGTCGTACCGAGCAGGGCCGTCGCGATCCAAGGGGACGTCGACCGCGACGATGTTGTGATCATGGCGGGCGAGCAGGGCGTCGACGTCGGAAGGGGACAGCACGTCGTACGGCGGCGCGGTCACGTCGTCGAGTGGCTCCTCGGGGGAGTAGCGCAAAGCGGCGAACGGTTCGAATCGGGGCACCCGTACAGGTTGGCATCCCGCATGCCAACATGGCCAGATATGGATCCCTGTGTGGTGTTGTGTGACCTCGACGGAGTGGTCTGGTTGGCGCATCAACCCATACCGGGCTCGGTCGAGGCGATCGCCCAACTGCGCGCTGCTGGCCACCGTGTGCTGTTCGTCACGAACAACTCGTCGGCGCGCGTCGAAGTGCAAGAAGCGTCACTCGACGCAATTGGGATTCCGGCGGTGGGAGATGTGCTGACTTCGGCCAACGCAGCCGCACTGCTGATCGAGCCAGGAGAGAGAGTGCTGGTCTGTGGCGGAGAAGGCGTGGCGCAGGCGGTAGTCGGCAGAGGGGCGTCAGTTGTGACGGGCAATGATCGCGATGAACACGTAGATGCAGTGGTCGTGGGCTTTCACCGAACGTTCGACTACGAGGCAATGCTGATCGCCAGCCGCGCGGCTCGTAATGGAGCCCGGCTGATCGGTACCAACGATGACGCAACGTACCCGACGCCTGACGGACCGATCCCCGGCGGCGGTGCGATCCTGGCCTCGATCGTCACGGCGTCCGGCGTGGTGCCGATCGTTGCCGGCAAACCGTACGAACCGATGGCCGCGTTGGTGCGGGCGATCGTCGGCGACGACGCGGCGAGG
>JANMMQ010000426.1:0-2501 GCA_031373465.1 Ilumatobacteraceae bacterium
GAGATGCGCCGGGCCAGCTTCGTGTGGGCGTTCGCGTCGCGCATGACCGGCCTTCGCGATGGCGGCGCTCCGCGAAAGATGGGACCGATGTCGCTCGACATGCGCAACGTCCAAGAGACCATCGGTCCCGTGGGCGTACCAAACGGGATGGGTGCAGTCGAGGAGTTCACCTATGCGTCGACGCGCACGAAGTCGCCGATCAAGGTTCCGCTGCCCGGCCCGTTCGCGCTGACCACCTTCATCCGCCCGGTCGACTACTACAACGATCGCACCCACCTCGCCGAGGCGTTCGTCCCCGCGTTGAACCACGAGATTCGTCAGCTCGCTGCAGCCGGTTGCAAATGGATCCAGCTCGACGAGCCGGCCACGCCCGGATATGCGGCCAACGATCCGCACACTCCCGTCGACATCGCCCGACTCTTCAACGCATGCATCGAGGGTGTCGCCGGGGTCCACTTCAGCCTGCACATCTGCTTCGGCTCGTTCCGCAAGCTCCCCTACGCCAAGAAGACGTACGCCCGCTACTTTCCCGAACTTCTCGAAGCCAAGGCCGACCAGTTCGTCCTGGAATACGGTACGCGGGAGATGTCGGAGATCGAGCAGTGGATGAACTGGGCGCCCGACCGCGAGCTCGGTGCCGGCATCATCGACATACGCACCCACTACTGCGAGACGCCGGACGATGTCGCCGAGCGCGTGCGCAAATGCCTCGACCACGTGCCGGCCGACAAGTTGTTCCTGACGACGGACTGCGGGTTGCGCTACGTGCACCGCACCCTGGCTCGCCAGAAGATAACCAACCTCGTCGCCGGCGTTCGCCAGGTTCGTGAGACCTTATGAGCACCGCACCTCGCAAGATCATCATCGACACCGATCCGGGCATCGACGATGCGATGGCGATCTTCTATGCGCTCGCCTCGCCCGAGCTCGACGTCGTCGGTCTCGCCACCGTATTCGGGAACGCCGAGACCTCGGTGTGCACCGACAACGCCCTGAAGTTGCTGGAGATCGCTGGACGGACCGACATTCCCGTGGCCCGCGGAGTCGATGAGCCACTGGTCATGCCCTACCGAGGTCCTGTTGCCTTCGTTCACGGATCCGACGGCCAAGGTGAGGTCTTCCTGCCTCCGCCGACCACTTCGGCTCTGCAGATCGACGCTGCACAGTTCATGGTCCAGACGGTGCACGAGTCCCCTGGCGAGATCACCCTTGTGGCGGTCGGGCCTCTGACAAACATCGCTACGGCCATGCAGCTCGATCCTGAGTTCAGTTCCCAGCTGGCCGGGATCGTGCTGATGGGTGGGAACGCATTTGTTGGCGGCAACGCCTCCCCAGCGGCTGAAGCCAACATCCTCCACGACCCCGAGGCGGCTGACATCGTGTTCGGCGCAGATTGCCAGATCGTGATGGCCGGGCTCGATGTAACGGAACAGACCGTGATGACTTCGTCCGACGTGGCCCAGTTCGCGTCGTTCACCAATGCCAGGGCGCAACACCTTGCAGCCATCGTTCCGTTCTACGAGAACTTCTACCGCAAGCGTCTCGGGCTCGACGGCATCCACGTGCACGATTCCTCGACTATCAGCTACCTATTGGCGCCGGAGCTGTTCACGTGGGTGGAGTTCCCGATTCGAGTCGATTGTGGCAACAGCTTCTGTCGCGGCAAGACGCAGCCCGCCGTGCACGTCAGCGACCACGAGACGGAGTGGAGCGCTCGGCGACCTGTTCGCATCCTGACCGGAGTCAACGGTCGCGCAGTCGTCGACCTGGAGTTGGAGCGACTACGCAGATGACACACATTCAGTGCCGATACGAGGAGGCCAGAGATGCCGCTTGATCCACAGGTCCAGGGTTTGCTGAACGAGTTCGCAGCGATGGGCGGCCCGCCGATACACGAGCTCTCGGTCGAAGATGCCCGCGCTGTGTCCGAAGAGATGAAGGCGATGTCGGGCGAACCGATCGAGGTTGGTTCCGTTCGCGACATCACCATTCCTGTAGACGGCGCCGAGATCGGTGCGCGTGTCTATTCGCCGCCGGGCCCCGGTCCACACCCGGTCGTGATGTTCTTTCACGGCGGCGGCTGGGTGATCTGCAGCCTGGATACGCACGACAACCTGGCCCGTGAGATCTGCCGCGATGCGGAAGCCGTTGTCGTGTCGGTCGATTACCGGATGGCTCCCGAGCACCGCTATCCAACTGCGGCTCACGACTGCTTCGCGGCGACGAACTGGGTTGCCGACAATGCTGCTTCGCTGGGCGCCGATGCCAGCCGGCTCGCAGTGTGTGGCGACAGCGCTGGCGGAAACCTCAGCGCTGTCGTGTCGCAGATGGCACGCGACGGGGGCGGCCCGACCATCAGCTACGCGGCGCTGATCTACCCGGCCGTCGACATGACCCGCAAGGGCGGATCACTCGATGAGAATGCCTCGGGATATTTCCTCGAGACCGACGGGATGCATTGGTTCATGAACCACTACATCACCGAGACCGAGCGCAGCGAA
>JANMMQ010000457.1:0-2303 GCA_031373465.1 Ilumatobacteraceae bacterium
TGGTGATCACGTTCCTCGGTGCTCACGTCGTGCCGCGTGATCTCGACGGCGAGTTCGATGAACGTGCTGAGCGATACACAGACCTGATCGAGGGCGACATGCTGGCCGCCGTTGCGGCTCAGGGCATTGCCGAGTTTCAGGACGTGACCGTCGAGAACGGTTACTTCACTCCGCAGCAGGCATTGCGGCTGATGCGCCGCGGCACGGAGCTGGGCTTGCCGGTGCGTGTGCACGCGGATGCCTGGGAGTCGTCTCAGGGTTGGCGCACGGCGGTGGAGGGCGGCGCGGTTTCGGCCGAACACCTCACGTACACGGCCGAGGATGAGATCCGTCTAGTGGGCCGCAGCGACACCATCGCAGTGATCCTGCCGATCGCCGAGCTCGTCTACATGACCAGTCGCCGGGCCAATGCCCGATTGTTCATCGAGAATGACGTACCGGTTGCAGTCGCCACCGACTTCTGCTCGTCCATCCACGCCACGTCGTTGCTCAACACCATGGCCACCGCCGCGCCGTGGTTCCAGATGACACCCGGCGAGGTCATCGTCGGGGGCACGCTGAATGCGGCTTACAGCCTTGGCCGGCAGTCATCGCGCGGATCGATCGATGTCGGCAAGCGTGGTGACCTGCTGGTTCTTGATTGTCCACATCCCGACGAGGTCTTCCTGGCCGTCGGCGCGCCCTTGCTCGATCACGTGATCATCGGTGGCGACGTCGTTGCCAGCCCTTTGCTGGAAGGTGGCTACTCGTGATCCGCGTGGTTTCTGGCGAGTTCGGCGGTCGCAAGCTCGTCGTGCCCGACGGGTTGGGGACGCGTCCGACGACCGACAAGGTGCGCCAGGCGGTTTTCAACTCACTCGACAGCGCCGGACTGATCGACGGTGCGGCACTTGCCGATCTGTTCGCCGGTTCCGGTGCGCTTGGAATCGAGGCGTTGTCCAGAGGCGCAGCCTCGTGCGTGTTCGTCGAACGCGATCGTGCCGCGCTGCAGGCGCTTCGAGTCAACATCGCCGCCCTCGGACTTGCGTCGCGAACGACGGTCGTCACGTCCGACGTGCCGGCGTGGGTTCCGGCTCTGCGCGGCATCGACCTCGCGCTCATCGACCCTCCGTACGAGTTCGACGGGTGGGATCGGCTGCTGACCGTCCTGCAGGTGCCGTACGTCGTCGCCGAGGCTGGGCAAGAGATCGAGCCTCCAAGTGGGTGGCAGGCGTTGAAGTCCCGGCGTTACGGGCGCACCTGGGTCACGCAGCTCGAACGAGTAGCGTGAGCCGACGCATGGCCCCGCGAAAGACCCTCCGATGATCAGCGTTCTGTATCCGGGCAGCTTCGATCCGTTCCATCTCGGCCACCTCGACGTCATCGAGCAATCTGTGGCGCTGTTCGGCGAGGTCGTCGTCGGGGTGATGCACAACCCCTCCAAGCCACGCGGGATGTTCACCCTCGACGAGCGGGTTGACATGATCCGCAGCAGCATTGCTTACATGCCGTCGGTGAAGGTCGTCGCCTTCGCCGGTCTGGCCGTCGATGCCGCCCGCGAGGTCGCGGCGGCATTCATCGTCAAAGGTTTGCGTACAGGGGGCGACTTCGAGGTCGAGCAGCAGATGGCCCACACCAACCACGCAGTCAGCGGCGTGCGCACCGTGTATCTGCCCTGCAAGCCGGCATTGGTGTCGATCAGCAGCCGCTTCATCCGCGAGATCGCGCACTACGGCGGCGACGTTTCGGCCCTCGTCCCGCCCCCTGTTGCGGCCCAATTGTCTCGGGTGCATCCACGCGACGAGGTGTTTTGAGGCCTATCTTGGCTGCGGTAATGACGTACGACGACAAGCACGACGAGTTCGAAGACGACGAGGAATTCGACGATTCCGACGCCTTTGTGCGCAGCACGAATGGCTACGTCGGCGACGCCGAGGCCCTGTTGCGGCGAGCCATCGACATCATCGCGTCCGCGCCGACCATGCCTCTTTCGTCGTCGCCGCGCATCGACCGCGACGAGATCATCGAACTGCTCGAGGAGTCGCTGCACCGCCTGCCCGACGAGATGCGCCAGGCGCGGTGGATGATCAAGGAGCGTCAGGAGTTCGTCTCCAAGACGCGCCGCGAGGCTGACGAACTGCTGGAAGCAGCGCGCGTTCAGGCCGAGCGCATGGTGCAGCGCACCGAGGTCGTTCGCGCTGCTGAACAACGGGCCCGGCAGATCAGCGAGGCGGCCGATGCCGATTCTCGCCGTCTGCGCCACGAGACCGAAGACTTCCTCGATCAGCGCCTGGGCAGCTTCGAGATCCTCCTCGACAAGCTGC
>JANMMQ010000136.1:0-9893 GCA_031373465.1 Ilumatobacteraceae bacterium
TATGGTTCGCCGCGCCCGCGTCGGACATCTTGGTTATCGTCACGGACACGTCACATTATGAGGGAAGGTTTTGAATTAAGCCCCAAGCACTCCTCAACCTTTTGTCAAGGAACTGTCAAGACGCTCACATATTCGACGATCAGGTCCACTACCAGCGCCGACGCGACCCCCTGTCGACTCCCCGTCAACTCCAGAGCGTCACGTAAACCGGTGGCCGGAACTTCGCCGCAGGTACGCCTCCGTCCGGCCGGTACATCGCCTGCATCGCATCCGGGGTGCGCATGAATCGCCGCAACCTGTCAGCGGCAGCGGATCGACGCTGAGCACCCAACGAACTGACGTAGAGCAGCAGGTCGACAGGTATGTCCGTCGAGGTGACCCTGGTGAGGGCCCCGCGATCGACTTCAGCTGCGACCATGTGGTCGATGGCCGGAGCCACACCGTGGCCGGCAGCAGCAGCGGACCACGCCGCCTTCTCGTTGGCGAACACCATGATCTTGTCCTCCGGCACCCGATGCCTGGTCAGCAGCGCGCCGACATCGGACAACCGATCGGTACCCGTGGGATCCACGAGCCAGCGCATGCCCGCCAGACCACTTCCGTGCAACTGCAGGTCGGGACGACCCACCAGCGTCATTCGATACCTCATCACTGCCTCTGCCTCGATGCCGGCGAGGCGGGGGCCGATGGCCACGTCGGCGAGCCGTTCCTCGACGAGCGCGGCCATCTCTTCCGTCGTTGCGGTACCGAGGCTGACCTCGATGCCTCCTGCGCGAGCGGTGAACGCCTGCAGCAGTGCAGGGACAATGGATTGCGACAACGTGCTGGTGGTCACGACACGCAGGAGCTCTGCTGCGCCGTTCGATTGCCTCACCGCGGCCTCGGCATCGACGGCGAGATTGACCATCTGTGACGCGATCGATACAACTCGTCGCCCGGCAGGGGTCAGCTCCATCCCGGTTGCACTGCGCGAGATCAGCGGATCATCGAGGTGCTGCCTCAGCGCGGCCAGGGCTTGCGATACGGCGGGCTCACTGACACCGAGAGCTGCAGCGGCGGCGCGGACAGACCCGAGCCGAGACACGAGAACGAACACCTTGAGCTGCGCGAGAGTCATCGCAACGGACTGTAGATCCGCTCCATGGCCGCCGTCGGGTCGCGATAACCCTTCGGTTAGGAGGCGATTGACGGTGGCACCGAGGGCGCACATGATCGGCTGGCCAGTTCTATGGGCTGGCTTGGGGAGGAAGCGACGATCGAGGGGGATCACATGCAAATTCCACCGCCGTTCGAGTACGAGCGAGCGACCAGCATCGAACACGCCATTGCACTGCTGGATCGGCTTGGGCCAGAGGCCCGGCTGGTTGCAGGAGGGCACAGCCTGCTGCCGATGATGAAGCTCCGCCTCGCCCGGCCCGAACATCTCATCGACATCAACGATCTGGACCTCGCCTATGTCCGCGTCGAAGGTGACGAGATCCGCATCGGCGCGATGACCCGGCACCGTGAACTCCTCGAATCGGCCGTGGCCAGCGAGCACTACGCCATCTTCGGTGAGGCCGAGCGCGTGATCGCAGATCCGATCGTTCGCAACCGTGGGACCGTTGGCGGCTCGCTGTGCCAGGCAGATCCGTCGGAAGACCTGTCCGCGGTGATGTCCGCACTGGGAGCAACGATCGTGCTGCATTCGAAGGATGGTCAGCGAACGGTGCCGGCGCGCGAATTCCATCTCGGCCCGTACGAGACGGCCGCCCAACCCGGTGAGATCGTCACCGAGATTCGCGTACCTATTCGTCATCAGACGGGAAGCGCCTATGAGAAGGTGGAACGGCGTGCAGGCGACTGGGCCGTCGCTGCTTCGGGCGTCTTCGTGAGCATGAACGGAGATGTCGTCGGCGATTGCGGTATCGGCCTCACGGCTGTGGGCGTCGAGCACTTCTGCGTTCCGGCTGCGGAAGCATCGCTGAACGGCAAATCACCATCCGAGGAAAACATCGCGGTTGCAGCGCAACTCGCTGCCGACGCCAGCAACCCGGCCAGCGATCAGCGCGGCCCCGCCGATTACAAGCGGCATCTCGCCAAGGAACTCACAGCGCGTGCCCTTCGCCGTGCTGCCGCTCGAGCACAGGGAGGTTCATGATGGAAGTGACAATCAACGTCAATGGGGAAGACGTGACGCGCGATGTCGAGCCGCGCCTGCTCCTCATCCACTTCCTTCGCGATCACCTGCGCTTGACGGGTAGCCACTGGGGTTGCGACACATCGAATTGCGGCATCTGCGTCGTGTGGATGGACGGCGAGCCGGTGAAATCGTGCACCGTCCTGACCGCGATGGCCGACGGTCGCACGATCCGCACCGTCGAGGATCTCGAGCAGGGCGGCGTGCTCGATCCGATTCAACAGGGATTCATGAACGAGCACGGTCTGCAGTGCGGTTTCTGCACGCCGGCGATGATGATGACGGCGCGACACCTGCTCGACCACAACCCGGACCCAAGCACCGACCAGATCCGCGAGGCGATCTGCGGCGTCATCTGCCGCTGCACGGGCTACGAGAACATCGTCCGCTCCATCCGCTGGGCCGCTGAACATGCAAACAAAGAGGTGTCAGCATGAACCCGAACATCGGCGAGCGCCAAAGCGAAGCGGAGGCGGCGAGCACGGAAGGTGAGCCGAAGGCGAACCGAAGCATGGAGGTGAAGGTATGACCGTCACAGAGGTACCGACGAGTGCTGGGGGAAACCCGATCGGGTTCGGCCGGATGCTGCGCAAGGAGGACGCGAGGTTCCTCCGGGGTCAGGGCAGATACGTCGACGACATGGAACTGCCAGGCATGCTCCATGGCGCGATTCTGCGCAGTCCTGTCGCCCACGCGCTGATCAAGTCGATCGACACGTCGGCGGCGGAGGCGCACCCGAAGGTGAAGGCCGTCATCACCGGCGCCATACTCGAGACACTCGGCTTGGCGTGGGTACCGACGCTGTCGTACGACACGGCCGCAGTGCTCGCGACCGACAAGGTTCGCTTCCAGGGACAAGAAGTCGCGTTCGTGATCGCCGAAGACAAGTACTCGGCCCGCGACGCGCTCGAGTTGATCGAGGTCGAGTACGAGATCCTCGAGCCTGTCATCGATGCCAAGAAGGCGCTCGAGCCCGGTGCTCCTGTGATCCGCACCGACAAGGAAGGCAAGACCGACAACCACATCTTCGATTGGGAAGCGGGCGACGAGGCAAAGTGCGACGCCGCCTTCGCGAAGGCCGACGTAATCGTGAAGCAGGACATGCTGTACCCGCGTACGCACCCATCACCGATGGAGACGTGCGGAGCAGTGGCCCTGATGGACAAGGTCACCGGGCAGTTGACGATCTGGTGCACGACGCAGGCGCCGCACGCGCACCGCACCGTGTACGCCTTGGTCGCGGGGTTGCCCGAACACAAGATCAGGGTCGTGGCCTCCGACATTGGTGGAGGCTTCGGCAACAAGGTCGGCATCTACTCCGGCTATGTGCTCGCGATCGTGGGTTCGATCGTCACGGGTAAGCCGGTGAAGTGGATGGAGGATCGCAGCGAGCACTTGATGAGCACCGCGTTCGCCCGCGACTACCACATGCATGGGGAGATCGCCGCGACGAAAGACGGCAAGATCCTCGGCGTGCGGGTCAACGTGCTGGCCGACCACGGCTGCTTCAACGGCACCGCTCAGCCCACCAAGTACCCGGCCGGGTTCTTCCACATCTTCACGGGCAGCTACGACTACGAAGCAGCGCACTGCAAGGTGACCGGCGTGTACACGAACAAGGCACCCGGCGGTGTGGCCTACGCGTGTTCGTTCCGCATCACCGAGGCGGTGTACCTGGTCGAGCGATTGGTCGACTGCCTGGCGATGGAGATGAAGGTCGACCCGGCCGAACTGCGGTTGAAGAACCTGTTGCGCGCCGAGCAGTTTCCGTACACGACACCGACCGGTTGGGAGTACGACAGCGGCAACTACGCTCCTGCACTTCTCGAGGCCATGCGGATCGCCGGCTACGACGAGCTGCGTGCCGAACAGGCGGCTCGCCGAAAGCGACGTGCGGCAGGCGATACCAGTGAGCCGATGATGGGTATCGGTATCGCCTTCTTCACCGAAGGCGTCGGTGCCGGGCCGCGCAAGCACATGGACATTCTCGGCCTCGGCATGGCTGACGGAGCGGAGCTTCGGGTCCATCCGACTGGCAAGGCTCAGCTGCGGCTGAGCTGCATGTCCCAAGGCCAAGGGCACCAGACCACGTTTGCCCAGATCGTCGCCCAAGAATTGGGCATCCCTCCGGAGGACATCGAAGTCCTTCAGGGCGACACCGACAACACCCCGTTCGGTCTCGGTACGTACGGATCCCGTTCGACTCCCGTCAGCGGTGGCGCTGCCGCGATCGTCGCACGGCGTGTGCGCGACAAGGCCCGCATCGTTGCCGCCGCCGCGCTCGAGTGCTCGCCTGACGACCTCGAATGGGAGCTCGGCAGATGGCAGGTGAAGGGCGATCCGGAGAAGGGCAAGACGATCCAGGAGATCGCCATGCTGGCGCACAGCTCACTCGAACTTCCGGATGGCGTCGAGGGACACCTCGACGGACAGTGTGTCTACGACCCGCCCAATCTCACCTATCCGTTCGGCGCCTACATCTGCGTCACCGACGTCGATCCCGGAACCGGCGAGGTCAAGGTTCGCCGCTTCATCGCCGTCGACGACTGCGGACCACGAATCAATCCGATGATCGTCGAAGGGCAGGTGCACGGCGGCCTTGCTGATGGTGTCGGCATGGCGCTGATGCAAGTGATCGCGTTCGACGAGGATGGCAACAACCTCGGTGGTTCGTTCATGGACTACCTGCTGCCGACATCGATGGAATGCCCGTCGTGGGAGCTGGGCGAGACGGTCACGCCGTCGCCACATCATCCGCTGGGTGTGAAAGGTGTCGGTGAATCGGCCACGGTCGGGTCGCCGCCTGCGGTCGTCAACTCGGTGCTCGACGCGATCCAGGTACGCCACGCCGACATGCCATTGACACCGGCGCAAGTGTGGCGAGCCCTGCAGGGCAACCCGTTCCGCACGGATCTCACGATCACCTGATTGCATGATTGCATGACGCCGGATCTTGCTGCTCGTGGGTCGGAGCTGCGTCGAGCTCGTGCTGCGTACGTGCACGCCCGAGTCGTCGCAGCCGAGAAGCCGACCAGCGCAAAGCCTGGTGCAGAAGCCATCGTGCTCGCCGACGGGACCATCGAGGGTTTCGTCGGCGGCGCGTGCGCAGAGTCAACGGTTCGTGCCCAAGCGTTGACCCTCCTCGACTCCGGTGAAACGTTGCTGCTGCGGATCACACCAGAACCGGAGGCACCAAGGCCGGGATCTCTCACGGTCCACAACCCGTGCCTGTCGGGTGGCACGTTGGAGGTCTTTCTCGAACCGGTCATACCAGCCCCACTCGTCGTTGTCGTCGGCGATACGCCCATTGCGCGCGCCCTGCTGGACCTGGTCGGCCCGCTCGGCCATGCCGGAGCCTCGTACGCCGGCACGCTGCCGGCCGATGCTGCTGCCGTCGTCGTCGCGACCCACGGTCGTGATGAGGAAGAGGTGCTGCGAGCCGCCCTCCAAGCCGACGTTCCCTATGTCGGTCTCGTCGCCAGTCGCAAGCGGGGCGAAGCGGTGCTCAGCTCGCTCGACGTCTGCGCTTCCATGAAAGCGCAAGTGCGCACGCCGGCTGGGCTCGACATCGGCGCCAGAACGCCGGAGGAGGTGGCGCTGTCGATCCTTGCCGAGATCATCTCGACACGACCGCGACAATCCGGGCGTCCTGTTGGCGAGGGAGCGCAGTCGTCGATCAAGGAATCGGCAATCGACCCGGTGTGCGCGATGAGCGTGGCGATGGTCGATGCATCGCTGCATCTCGACCACGAGGAGCATCGCTACTGGTTCTGCGGCAGCGGTTGCCTTCGAGCCTTCGCCGCCGACCCGCACGCCTACATGTCGTGAGCGTCGAACTTGCCTCCGTTGATGCGTTGGCAGGCAAGCTCGACGACGTCGACTACTTGGCCGATCAGGGCCTGGCCACCGCACTGTTCTGCGCGGCCCGGCTGCCTCAGCCGCTGCTGCTCGAAGGCGAGGCCGGGGTCGGCAAGACCGAAGCAGCAAAGGCGCTCGCTGCAGCACTCGACACACCATTGGTGAGGTTGCAGTGTTACGAGGGCATCGACGCCGCCGAGGCGTTGTACGAATGGAACTACTCGCGCCAGTTGCTGGGCATCCGCGCCGCAGAGGCGTCCGGCAAGCCGCTCGACTCCGACGACCTGTTCACAGCGGAGTACCTCGTCGCCCGTCCGCTGCTGAAGGCGATCGAGCACCAGGGGCCGCGTCCTGTGGTCTTACTGATCGACGAGGTCGACCGGGCCGACGACGAGTTCGAGGCCTTCCTGTTCGAACTGATGGCCGAATCGTCCGTGACGATTCCCGAGCTCGGCACGATCACCGCCGCATTCCCGCCGATCGTCGTGCTGACCTCGAACCGCACCAGAGACCTGCACGACGCGTTGAAGCGTCGCTGCCTCTACCACTGGATCGATTATCCGGACGTGCGCAGGGCCACGACGATCGTCAGGCGGAGAGTCCCAGCGGCCAGCACCGATCTCGCCGAGAACGTGGCTGCAGCGGTCGCCAGGCTGAGAACACTCGATGTGCAGAAGCCGCCGGGCATCGCCGAGGCGATCAACTGGGTAGCCGCGCTGGAACTGCTGGGCATCGACTTGTTCGACGGCTCGGCTGTGGAGCGGACGTTGGGATCGGTCATGAAGTATCGAGAAGACCTCGACCTCGTCAGAGCCCGCGGCTTGTCCTGGGTCGCCACCGGTGAAGACCATGGGCCGGACCGAGCAGAGCCAACTGAAACGTCGGACGCATAGGCGATCGTGGTCGACCTCGCCACTGTTGCCGCAACCTTCGGTGACCGGCTTCACTCGGCCGGGATTCCAGTCACGCCCGAACGATCAGGGCGCTTTGCCGCAGCGATGGACCTGACGTCTCCAGCGACCTACTCGGATGTCTACTGGGCCGCACGGATCACTCTCGTCAGCGGACATGACCAACTCGAGCAGTTCGATCGCGTTTTCGGTCATGTCTTCGGCGAGCTGGCTGATCCCGCCGACACTCGTGGCGAGCAAGGGTCACCATCAACGGGTGCAAGGCCGCGGCAGCGGTCGCAACATGCCTCCGACAGCAAGCTTGGCACCGCAGGTGCCGGGCGATCGGGCCAGGTCGCGGAGCACGGGAGTCAAGACGGCGAGGGCAAGACCTTGGCGATGACCGCCAGCGGTGATGAGTACCTGCATCGCGCCGACTACGCGGTGCTCACGCCCTTGGAGTTGGCGACATTGCGAACGCTGATGACCCAGATGCGCCTTGCTCCGCCCAAGCGGATCCGACGACGGATGCGCAGATCGTCGAGAGGGCACCGTCTCGACATGCGCGCAACGATTCGGCGCAGCCACCGAACAGGGGGCGACCCGGTCGAGCGGATACTGCGACGACCGACGGTGCGACCACGTCGTCTGGTCATGATCGCCGACATCTCGGGCTCGATGGAGCCGTACGCCCGCGCATACCTTCAGCTCCTTCACTGCGCAGCAGGCGCGGCCAACGCGGAGACCTTTGTCTTCGCCACGCGACTGACGCGGTTGACCCGTCAACTGCGCATCCGCAACCCGAACGTGGCACTTCAACGTGCCGCCGCGGCAGCGCCCGACTGGGCAGGCGGAACGCGTCTGGGCGACGCGTTGAAGGCGTTCAACGACGGGTGGGGACGCCGCGGATTGGCTCGAGGTGCGGTGCTGTTGATCGTGTCCGACGGATGGGATGCCGGCGATCCGACCGTCGTCGGAGAACAGATGGCGCGGCTATCGCGACTGGCTCATCGGGTCGTGTGGGTCAACCCGCGCAAGCAGAGCGACAGCTACCAGCCTCTCGTCGGTGCCATGGCGGCAGCACTGCCACACGTGGACGCATTCGTCAGCGGTCATTCGTTCGAGGCGATGCAGGAGGTACTGGAAGCCGTCGGCGGTGAGCGAGGAACTATCGCCGCTGAGCCGTGACTGGAATTGGGACTTTCGTCATATGCGGGTGCGTCCATAGGCCCTACCAGGTGGTTTGCAATGCCGCCACGATTGAGGAATGTCAAAAGAAGACAAGTCTTTCCTGGGTTGGTTCGCGTTCGCTGTCTCGATCGCCGCGTTGGCGCTGGCGACTTTCGGCTTGCGCGATGGATCAGCAGCCGGAGCCGCGCCGTCCGCGGGCGCCACGGTCGAGGTGACGCTCGCGGAGTTCACGATCACCCCGCAGATGGTCTCCCTACCTCTCGAAGGCGGCACGCTGCGTGTGACCAACACCGGGAGCGCAGTCCACAGCTTCTCCGTGCCGGAGCTTGCGCTGGACTCCGGCAATGTCGATCCTGGTCAGACTGTGGAGCTGAAGGTCGGACGAGTAGCGGAAGGCATGTACACCGTCACGTGCGAGATCGCCGGACACGCCGCGAACGGAATGACAGGGTCGCTGATGATCGGTGGCGATGCCGCAGGCGCAGCAGCGACGCCCGCGACCATGACCTGGCAACAGATGGACAAGGCCATGGCCGACGTCGCAGCACAGTTCCCGGCCAAGACGGCTGGCCATGGTGGAGATCGCATGGATCCAGTCGTGCTGGCTGATGGCACCAAGGAGTTCGATCTCGAAGCGAAGATCGTCAAGTGGGAAGTGTCCCCCGGCAAGCTCGTCGATGCCTGGACGTACAACGGTGTCGTGCCGGCACCTGAGATCCATGTCAACGACGGCGACAAGGTACGGATCGTCCTGACGAACAGTCTGCCGGAATCCACGTCACTGCACCTTCACGGCATCCGCGTACCGAATGCGATGGACGGAGTCGACCCGTACACCCAACCTCCCATCGAGCCGGGCAAGAGCTTCACCTACGAGTTCGTCGCCCACGGGCCCGCGGTCGGCATCTACCACTCGCATCACAACGCACAGGTGCAGGTGCCGAACGGGTTGTTCGGGGCCCTCACCATCGACGAGATGCCGATCCCTCAGTTGATGCTCGACAAGGGCTATGCCAAGGTCGACAAGTCGATGAACATGGTCCTGAACGATGCCGGCACGATCGGTCTCAGCCTCAACGGCAAGAGCTTCCCCGCGACCGAACCAGCCACGCTGGCTGTCGGGCAGGTGTTGCAAGTCAACTACCTCAACGAGGGCTTGATGGCGCACCCGATGCACCTGCACCAGCCGGTCGGGTGGATCATCGCCAAGGACGGAGTGCCCTTGGATCAGCCGATGCCCGGAGACACGATCAACATCGCGCCCGGCGAGCGCTACACCGTCTTGTACAAGGCGGAGGAGCCCGGTGTGTGGGCATGGCACTGCCACATCCTGAACCACGCAGAAGGACCGTCTGGCATGTTCGGTATGGTGACGGCACTGATCGTCAAGGCGTAGCCCACTGAGCGGTCCTCGACACGAGCCTGCAGTCACTCAGCCCGCGCTTCGCTGCCGGGACGGTCACTGTGCACCGCAAGGTCGTGGAGCGAGCGGCGAAAGACGCTCTGCGCGACGCCACACGACGGTTGAGCGCGGGGCCAATGTGGCGCCGTTCGACGAGGTCTCGGGCGCGACCGTGGAAACAGCCATCACCCACGGGCCCTCCTCCTGGAACGTGAACCGCACCGGGTCCCACGAGGCGTTGCTCATCACGTAGAGGCCGCCGGAGACCCACGCCAACGAACGGGATTCCTCACCGGTGTCGGGTGGTGACTGCGGACCGTAGAACCTGAAACCGCTCGGCCGATGCGTTCGGCGCAGGTTCAGCAGTTCGCGG
>JANMMQ010000487.1:0-6816 GCA_031373465.1 Ilumatobacteraceae bacterium
AGATCCTCTCCGGGTTGCAACCATCGACGCTCAACATCATCGGTGCGCGGCCGGCGATGGGCAAGACCAGTCTGGGTCTCGGCATCGCCGCGTACGTCGCACAGACCGCACGCCGCCCCGTGCTGATCTTCTCGTTGGAGATGGGCCACGCCGAGCTGACCCAACGCATCTTGTCGAGCGAGGCCGAGGTCGACTCACAGAAGTTGCGGACGGGCCGGCTGGTCGAGGCCGACTGGACAAAGATCGGCAAGGCGATCAATCGACTCGATGTTCCCCTGTACCTCGATGACAACCCTCGCGTGACGGTCATGGAGATCCGGGCAAAAGCGCGCCGGATGAAGGCCCGCCAAGGCGGACTGGCGTTGATCGTGATCGACTACCTGCAATTGATGAGCGGCGGCAGTTCGGCCGAGAACCGCCAGCTCGAGGTCAGCGAGATCAGTCGTGGCCTGAAGATCCTCGCTCGCGAGTTGGAGGTGCCCATCATCGCCCTCAGCCAGCTCAGCCGTAACCTCGAGACCCGCGGCGACAAGCGTCCGATGCTCTCGGACCTACGTGAGTCGGGATCTCTCGAGCAGGATGCCGACGTGGTCATGTTCCTGTATCGCGACGAGGTCTACAACAAGGAGTCGACGGACAAGGCGATGGCCGAAGTGATCATTGCCAAGCACCGCTCCGGGCCGACGGGCACAGTGCGCTTGGTGTTTCGCGGTCAGTTCACGAAGTTCGGCAACGCCGCACGCGGCGTCTAACGATCAGGCCACCGGTACCAGCGGCTTCCAGATCGTGATCTTCGGCCGCTCGTCGTCATGTGGGGGTGAGGGATCGAGCAGCACGTTCATGGCTCGTTCCCGTTCAGCGTCGGCGAACGATCGCGTCGTGTGGCAGAACTCCACCATGTTGCGGTTGGGATCGCTCGTGTAGATGCTGACGCAGAAGCCGTGGTCGACCTCGGCGACGGTGATGCCGCGGCTCCGCCACCTATCGCGATGTTCGTAGAGCTCGTCGAGTGTGGCCGCATCGAAGGCGATGTGATTGACCCACGCGGGCAGGCCGAGCGAAGTATTGACGTTGACCGGGTAGTCGTCACCGATCTGATCATCGTGTAGCTCCCAGAAAGCCATGAGCCCCTCGTCGCGGCTGACGCTCGGATTCGTGGCGAAGAAGAAGTGCTTGCTCCAGCCGCCGTGGTCTCCGGGGTTCGGACCAACGACAACCTTGACGAGCTCGAAACCCATGACCTCGGTGTAGAAGCGGTAGGTCGCGTCAGTATCGCGGGTCGCCAGAGCAACGTGATGGAATGCCATGACGGAATTGTCGCGCCGGCGGGTAGTGCCTACATCACCAGGCCGCCAGACTTGCCGTGTGTTCCTCGGCGATGACCTCTTGGCCTGGCTCGTGCTCGCACTGGGAGGCGCCCTGTTCGCCGGCAACCTGCTGGCCCTGGTGAAACCGCCACCGCCGAAGGACGGTGACCTCGTGAAGGCCCCGATCGGTCGAAGCATCCTGATGGGAGTGATCGGCCTGGTCGCGGCGGTCTGGGCGCTGGCCTCGCTGGTCAGCTAATCGGCCATCGCCTCGGCGAGCGTGTTCAAGAAGCGATCGTTCTCCTCCGGTGTGGAGATGGTCACCCGGATTCCTTCGTTGCTGAACGGGCGGGTGACCACACCGCGCCGTTCCATGCCGAGGTAGATCTCGTCCGTGCGCTCACCGATCGGAAGGTAGACGAAGTTGGCCTGAGCATCAGGCAGCTTCCACCCTGCGTCGGTCAGCTCGCTGATCACGCGGGCTCGTTCACTGAGGATGTTGGCGACTCGCCGGCCGATCTCGTCTTCGGCATCGATCGCAGCGATTGCACCGGCTTGAGCCAGAGCACTGACCGCGAACGGGAACAACGTCTTGTCGACGGATGCGATCACCTCAGGGTCAGCGATTGCGTAACCGGCGCGAATACCGGCCATGCCCTGAGCCTTGGAGAACGTTCGAGTGACGACCACATTGCGATAGCGGGGGATCAGGTCGCGTACTGGGTCGCCGAACGAGGGGTCGAGGAACTCGCGGTAAGCCTCGTCGATCACCACGATCGTCGACTCCGAGATGCTGTCGAGCATCGACGCGAGGTCGGCCGTGGCAACCGCGGTTCCGGTCGGGTTGTTCGGGGTGGCGATGAGCACCAACTTGGTGTTCTCGGTGATGGCCGCCGCAAGTGCGGCGAGATCGAATGCATGGCCGGCATCAAGGGGTGTGGTGACTGCCGATCCGGCCATCATCTGCGTGTAGACCGGGTAGACCTCGAACGACCGCCAGGGGTAAACGACCTCGTCGCCGGGGTCGACATACGTGAGGAACAGCTGCTGCAAGAGGCCAACGGAACCCGCGCCAACGGTGATCCGGTCGACGTCGACGTTGAGCCAGCTGGAAAGGCGTTCGCGGACGGCCGTGGCACGGTGGTCGGCGTAGCGGTTGGCACTCGTTGCCGCAGCAGCGACTGCGTCGACGATCGAGCGAATAGGTGGCAACGGGTTCTCGTTGGACGCCAGCTTGATGGCATTGATGATGCCGTGCTCCGCTTCTGCCTGCGATGCTGCCTTGCCGGGTCGGTAGGCGGGCATGAGATCGACGGCAGGTCGAGGCCTGCCGACGGAATGCGTTGCAGTCATGGATGCTCCGGTTGGGCGAAGTGGTCAGCCCAACGTAGCGCCGCGCGCCGGGTTGGCGGGGAGCGAGACTGCAAGCGGACCGAGCAAGGGTTGCGCGGCCAGGGTGACACGGTCGCGCCCGCCGTCTTTCGACTTGAACAAAGCCTCGTCGGCTCGGATCATCGTCTGAGACACGTGTGCGCCTTTGCCGAGGGCGACTCCGATCGAAACCGTCAGCGGCTCGTCGATGGCCAGAGCCATGCGAAACACCCCGAGGCGAATGCGCTCGGCGACCTGCGCGGCCTCGGTCGAGTTGGAGTGGGCCAGCAGGACGCAGAACTCCTCGCCCCCGTAGCGGTAGACGACATCGCCTGCGCGAACCTCTCGACGAAGTACGTCTGCGACGGCGCGCAGCACTTGGTCGCCGGCATCGTGGCCGTGCTCGTCGTTGATCCGCTTGAAGTGATCGACATCGACCATGATCACGGCGATGGGCGTTGTTGCATTGTTGGCCTCGATGGCAAGGTCGCGATCAAGCCTGCGACGATTGCCGACGCCGGTTAGATCGTCGCATAGCGCCAACTGCGCGAAATGCCTGTTTCGGCGGCTGCGGATAGCGGCCCATCCGCCGAGCGCCGCGCCGACAGCCGCTAGGACACCGATGGCGATGAGCGCGATCAGGATCGTCCGATCGGACGCGGCGACCGACGCCGTTGTCCCGATGTTGGTGTCCGCGCCGAACTTCACCAAGGGTTATCGGCGCGGCGGAGCGTAAAGTTGAACGCTCTTCGTGGCCGAGTCTTCGTGTGCAATGCTTCGCAGATGGGCACAGACATCGAACGATGGGGGTCCGGCGGACCATGGGAGGCCATCGTCGGATACAGCAGAGTCGTGCGCAGCGGCGACTACGTGCACGTTGCCGGCACGACCGCAACGGTCGACGGACAAGTTGTCGGTCCCGGCGACGTCGGCGAGCAGACCAGGGTGGCCCTCCGGATCATCGGCGAGGCGCTGGCCAAGGCAGGTGCAACGTTCGAGCAGGTGGTCAGGACGCGGATATTCCTCCTCGACATCGCCGATTGGGAAGCCGTCGGGACGGTTCACGGAGAGATCTTCGCCGACATCCGTCCGGTGTCGTCCATGGTCGAGGTCTCCCGATTGATCGACCCCGAGCACCTGGTCGAGATCGAGGTCGAGGCGTACAGCCCTCGTCATGGCTGAACCCGGTCCCGACGAGTCGGGCGGAATACGAGGCGAGATCGAGCGCATGCTGGCGTCGACCGCAAGGATCCCCGGAGCGGTCATCGTTCCCGTCTGGCGGCGGCTGACCGAAGCTGAATCCCCGTGGGCGGTGCTCCTCGCCGTGCTGGCCGCGACGGCATTGCAGGTCGCCCTTCCGAACCGCTACGAGATTCCTCCGAATTGGTTGCTGCCAACTCTGGGCGCGCTTCTGGGAATTGGGCTCTCGGTTGCCAATCAGAAAGGCTTCACGCGCATCTCGCCGCAACTTCGACTCATCAGCAAGTTGCTGATAGCGGTCATCACCCTGGCCAACGCGGGTTCGGCCGGCCGATTGATTGTCGCACTCCTGCGAGGCAGGGAACACGATCCGACGACGTTGTTGCTGACAGGCGGAGCAATCTGGTTGACCAATGTGATTGTGTTCGGCATGTGGTATTGGGACCTTGATCGGGGTGGTCCGGCTGCTCGGGCTCAGGCATTGAAGTCGTATCCCGACTTTCTCTTTCCGCAGATGACAGCACCCGAGCTGTCGTCGCCGAACTGGAAGCCGGAGTTCGTCGACTACCTCTACGTGTCGTTCACCAACGCTGCCGCCTTCAGCCCAACGGACGTATTGCCGCTGGCACGGTGGGCGAAGATGACCATGATGGTGCAGTCGATGGTGTCATTGAGCACTGTCGTACTGGTCATCGCTCGCGCGGTCAACATCTTGAAATGATCGCCGGGCGGCCACGCCGATGGCCAGCAGACCGGCACTGAGCAGCAGCAACGGGATGAGTGCGTCAGGGCGGTTGTTGATGAGGTTGCCCAGGCGGCCCCTGACGGCCGCAACCCCGACGATGACGGTGGCGATGCCGAACAGCAATGAGATCGGATCGAAACGATGGATCTTCACGGCTGTGCCTCCGCGGGAACCGCTGTCGGCGCAGGGCCGGGTGTGGTCGGTGTCAGGAGGACGGTGATCGGTACGACGTCGGGGAACAGCGTCGGTGGGATGATCGGTGGCAATGGTTCGAAGAAGGAACCGCGGCGCACCTCGATGTTGCCGACACCTGCCCGCAACTTCAGTGTGATCCGTCGGCCGCCCTCGTTCTTCGAGTCCAGAGTCAGTACTCTCCGATATCCGCTGCGTGTGGATCCGAGGACGTCGATGAAGCCGATACCGACGCGCGCATCGACCTGCACGCGCGCATTGTCGGGCACGACCACAGTCAGATCGCCGACGCCGACATCGATTGCCGTTGTGACGTCAGCCGGAAAGTCGGCGAGGACGAGCTGGAAGCTTCCGAAGCCGGTGCGATACGTGGCGGCGACGCTGCTTCCTGCACCGATGAACTCCGTGCGGCTGCCACCGCGAGCGTCGAGGCCGACGCCGGCGAAGCTGAGTGCGGACGCGGCGACCGCCGCAATCGCAGTGGCCAGTCCCGGCACGATCAGCCAGCGGGCGCGTCCCGCAAAGGTCCCCACCAGCAGGCCTGCGCCGATGACGACGGTTGCCCAGCCGAAGGCATACGCACCGCGGTTGCCGGAGCGGTCGGCGAGCAGCCACACCATGGCACCGACGACGGCAGCGGCGCCGACCATCAGCAGCCCGAGTGGCGATCGGGCACGCCGAGGGCGTTCACGGCGTTGCGTGCTCCAGGTGTTCCATCGATCCCCGGTCGACTCGCCAGCGGGTGCCGGCAGCAGGTCACTCGCTGGAACGGCGGTTCGCATGTCTGTTGGGGTCCTACCTCGCCACAGCGCGATCGCCGCACCGAGCAGACCGATCGCGACCACCCAACCAGGGTTCGGCAGCGAGGCACCCCCGCTGAAGAGCCAACGCATCGACAGCAAGATCGCGACCGCTCCGACGATTCGGCGCAGGACCGATGGGGGTCGCGAAGTCGGCGAGTCGGCGAGCAGCGCCAGTGCCGCAACATACAGGAGGATGCCGACACCACTGAACAGTGCAAGCAGGACGAAGGCTATGCGCACGAACAAGGGCTCGAGTGCGAGCGCACGACCCAATCCACCGGCGACGCCCAGAACGACACGGTCGTCCGATCGGGCCCAACGATTTTCGGGCGGGGTCAGCGGGGTCGGCGGCGGCAGAGGTGCCGGCTCCGTCTCGAGGTTCGTCATGGGCTGCACGGTACGGGTGCGGGTCCGCCGGCGCCATCGGGGACGACCCTGGTTGATCCCTGAGTTCCATCGACGCTTATCAGGGTGACCACCTGATGTGCGACGGACCGTTGAATGGCACGATAGGTGGATGCACAGTTCCCTGGCAGGGCGCGGCGACGGACCACGGATCGAGTTCGCCCGTTCGTCGACCGACCGGATGTTGTTCGGTGTGTGCGGCGGATTTGCGAAGCGGTATGGGGTCGACACTTACGTCGTTCGCATAGCCCTGCTGGTCTTGACTCTCGCAGGAGGCATCGGCGTGGTCCTGTACGTCGTCGGCTGGGGGATCAGCAGCGCGCCCAACGGTGAGGCGTCCACCACGATCGCGCCGCAGGTGGTCTCGGCACGGTCTCTCGCGACCGTGGTGGCCACCGGCGGTCTCTTGATGACGGCTCGCAACATCGGCCTGTGGCCGGGCGACGCCATCATGCTGCCGGCGGTCGTCGTGGCCAGCGGATCAGCGTTGCTCTGGTATCGGGGCCGCGACTCGCGCCCGGAGCAGGATCCGCTCGAGCGCGTCCTGCTTGGTCGCGTCACACCGCTGCGGTCGTTGGGCGGGGTCGCACTGGCACTGGCCGGTGTTGTCGCCCTGACCGCTAGGGGTGTGCGGTTGGCGCAACTGCCCGCAGCGCTGGCGGCTTTGGCAATGGCGCTGGCGGGCACGGCGGTGCTCGTCGGACCATACGTCGGGCGACTGACGACGCAACTCCGCGACGAGGAACGGGCGCGAATCCGCGATCAAGAACGCAACGACATGGCTGCCCATCTT
>JANMMQ010000508.1:0-3053 GCA_031373465.1 Ilumatobacteraceae bacterium
GTCAGCGACGTGTGTTGTCGGCAGAGTTCGCCCAACGTGGCCATGCAGTCGTTCTAGCACCCAGGCGTCGCGCGGATCGCCTGCCGCGCAAACGCTGTCAGCCGCCGAACCCGATCTTGCGTTCGCTGTCGGGTGTTCCGATTTCGACGTACGCGATCTTCGCGGAGCACACGCCGATATCCCGGTTGCGTCTGTCCGTCAGCCACAGAACGTCGACGGCGCCGGAGAGAGCGGCCTCGACCTTGGTCTTCAGAGCCTCACGATCGAGATCGTCGGCGAGCTCGAGTGTGAGCTCGCGAGCTACTTGGGTGACGCCGATGCGTACGTCCACGTCGGTCCTTTCGATGAGGGTCCCGACCATCGTAGAGACAGTTCTCCGCAGAACGAACTTTGCTCATGTCCTGATTCGTGGGAACCATGGCATTGACGCCATCAGCCGGAGCAGCGATGATCACCATGTGGCCTGCCGATCCGTCTTCATCGTCGCCTACGACGGAATGCAACCGCTCGATGCGATCGGCCCGCACGAAGTGTTCGCCGGCGCAACCATGGTGCTGGCTTCCAAGCACCGCTCATCCGTCGGGTACGACCTGGCGATGGTCTCCGAACACGGCAAGACGGTCACGGGTGAGAGCGGACTGCAGATCGTGACTGCCCCACTGCCATCCGGCCGGACCAAGATCGACACGTTGCTGATTCCTGGTGGCGACGGCGCCCAGTCTGCGCGATATGGGCCCGCACTGGTCGACTGGATCCGAATCGCTGCGCGAAACAGCCGTCGTGTCGCGACCGTGTGCACAGGTGCGTTCATTGCTGCTGAAGCCGGACTGCTGGACGGGCGTACCGTCACCACGCATTGGGCGCGGGCGCAACAGTTGGCCGACGAATACCCGCGAGTGACCGTCGATCCCGACCCCATCTATCGCCGCGACGGCAACGTGTGGACATCGGCAGGTGTCACGGCGGGGATCGATCTTGCGCTGGCCATGGTCGACGCCGACCACGGCAACGAGGTGGCCCAAACCGTCGCCCGTTGGATGGTGATGTTCCTGCATCGACCTGGCGGGCAGACCCAGTTCGCCGTGCCTGTGTGGACACCGCGCGCTGCCCGATCGACCGTTCGGGCAGCGCAGGACTACATCGACACCCACCCCGCCGGCGACCACCGCCTCGACCTGCTGGCCGCACGGGCATCGATGAGCAGCCGGCATTTCAGTCGCGTCTTCGCCGCGCAAGTCGGCGAAACACCGGCACGATACGTCGAACGGGTACGCGTCGAGGCCGCCAGAGCGGAGTTGGAGACAACTGCTGCATCGCTGGATCTCGTTGCCGCCAACTGCGGGCTCGGAACCGCCGAGTCACTTCGTCGGGCCTTTCACAGGCGAGTCGGAATCGCACCCGATACGTACCGCCGCAGGTTCCGGTTGCAGACCATCGATCAGCGCCGTGTCGCCTCATAGAAGCCGCCTCCTAGCAAAGGACACCACCATGCAAGTCGCCATCCCTCTGTTCCCCAAGTTCACCGCCCTCGATGCGATTGGTCCGTATGAGGTGCTACAACGTGTTCCATCGATCGACGTGACGTTCATCGGTCACGAACGCGGTGAGGTTCGCAGCGAGAACGGCATGCTCGGCATCACCATCGATGCGACATTCGAGGAGCTCACCAACCCCGACGTCGTCGTCTTTCCTGGCGGTGTCGGCACGCGGCCGCTCGTGCACGACGAGCGGGTCCTGGAGTGGGTTCGCACCGCACACGGATCGACGAAGTACACCACGTCGGTCTGCACTGGTTCACTCGTTCTGGGAGGCGCCGGATTGTTGAAGGGCCTGACAGCCGCGACTCACTGGGCGTGCTACCCGGAGTTGGAAGCAACCGGGGCAACGCCAACTGCGGAGCGGGTTGTCGAGCACCTCGATGACAGGATCATCACCGCGGCAGGCGTGTCGAGTGGGATCGACATGGCTCTGCGTCTGCTCGAGTTATTGGTCGATCGCACCGCAGCCCAGGCGTCTCAGCTGATGATCGAATACGACCCACAGCCTCCGTTCGACAACGGCGCATTGGCGAAGTGCGACGACGAGATCGTGACGCGGGTCATCGAGTACGCCCAGTTGCGCAAGTGACACCCGGCGGGCTCAGAAGGTTGTAGCGCAGAACGTGTCGCCCCGCGGCAGCGACGCCTCGGTGCTGACATCGGTCTCGCCGCACAACGCGCCGAGCATGCCCTTGACCATGCCTCGATCAACGGCACAGATCACCGGATGCTCGATGGCGACATCGCCAAACGGGCAATGGTTGTTGACGATCCGCAACTGGTTGTTGCGCTGGTCAGCGTGCGCCGCGAAGCCGTGCGCCGTCAGTGCATCCGCTACGGCCTGCATCGCCGACCGCAGGCTGCGCTGGCCTGCCGCGACGTCTGGGCCGGAGAGCCCAGCGGCCATCGCCTGACCGTATTCCTGCCCGACCTGTTCGGCCATCGCCTCGGCCTGGTCGCTGGGCAGGAGCGCCAGGGCCTTTCCGAGCAATGACAACACAAGATCGTCGCTGCGCACGGGGACGTCGATCGACACGTTGGCGACAGAGCGGTAGCACTTGGACGGACGGCCGGCGCCGGCTCCCTCGGCACGCTCGACGGCAACCTCCAGGTAGCCGCCGGCGGCGAGACGGTCAAGGTGGTGGCGGGCCACGTTGGGGTGCAAACCGAACTCTTCCGCGACCCGCGATGCTGTGACCCCGGAGGCGTGCTCACGGGCGAACAGGTATATGCCACGGCGGGTGGGATCGCCGAATGCGTTGGTGATTGCCGAAACTGTCGCGGTGAAGGCACCAGATGCCATCGGTGCGCTGGAAGGGTTCGCGGCCACGCCGGTATTCTACCTATCTGCGTAGTGGTAATTCGCTGCGACCAGTTTCCCCCGAAAGGCCATCATGCCGTCAACCACGACTGAGCAGATCATCGAGGCCCTGCGGCCCGTGGAAGACCCCGAGTTGCGCCGTTCGATCGTCGATCTCGGGATGGTCCGCCGCGCCAACCTCGATGAGAACGGAG
>JANMMQ010000522.1:0-4417 GCA_031373465.1 Ilumatobacteraceae bacterium
GCAAGGATTCGCAGCAGGCTCGTCTTGCCGGCTCCGTTCAAGCCGAGCACCAGCAACCGATCTCCTCGTCCCACATCGAACGACACGTTCTCGAAGACCGGTGGCCCGCCATAGGCCTTCGACAACCGGTGCGCGGTGATGACGGTGGTGCCGCTGGCCGGCGGATCGGGGAACTTGACGCGTAGTGTGCGATCACCCTTGGCGACGTGCACACGTTGCGACTCGAGCCGCACGATCTGCTTCTCCTTGCTGTGTGCCATTGCCGCCTTGGTCGCCTTCGCGCCGAAACGATCGACAACCGTTTGCAGTCGGGCGATCTCCTTGGCCTGCAGCACGGCCTTCTTGGCCAAGCGCTCTTCGTCCCTTGCCCGGCTGGTTCGATACTGGCTGTAGGTGCCCTTGTACTCGACCAATTCGCCGACGGCCTCTTCACCGGGTCGATCGAGATGCAGGACGCGGGTGATCGCCTCGTCGAGCAGTTCGATGTCGTGGCTGATCACCAGCAGCGCCCCGCGGTATGCCCGCAGGAACTGCAGCAACCACATCTTCGCGTCGATGTCGAGGTGGTTGGTGGGCTCGTCGAGCAACAGCACATCCGACCCTGCGAACAAGATGCGAGAAAGTTCGACGCGTCGCCGCTCACCACCGCTCAGCACGCCGATCGGCAGTTCCAGGCGATCGCCCTGAAGACCGAGACCGGCTGCCATCGAACGGGCCTCGCTCTCGGCGCCGTATCCGCCCGATGTCGCGAACTCGTCCTGGGCGCGGCTGTACCGGCTGACGTTCCGCTCGCTGGCGTCCTCCTCCATCGTGATGCGCAACTTCTCGAGGCGGATCAGCTCCTCGTCGATGCCACGGCCCGAGAGCACATGGGTGATGGCCGGGCGACCGTCGAGCACGCCCGCAATGCGCGGGTCCTGCGGCAGGTAGCCGAAACCGCCCTTGCGCAGGATCTTGCCGCCGGTGTGTTCAAGTGCGCCGCCGAGCACACGGAAAAGTGTGGTCTTGCCAGCTCCGTTTCGACCGACCAGGCCGACCTTGTCGCGCTGCATCACGGTGAAGGAGGCGTTATTGATGATCTGACGACCACCAATTTCCACCGAGAGCCCTTGGACCTGCAACATGGCCGTCCATCGTGGCGGACAAACAGCGAGTCCACAACGCCAGGAGTCGTACGATGAGCCGATGGAACTCGGCGTCGTCGTGTCAGCGCAGGGCGACGCCGTTCGCAGAGTTGCACCGATCGCATGCGGCGCCGCGCTGGCCGGAGCCGCCGCCTTCATCGGCACGCATGATCCGGCGGTCGCGAGCTCCCGATATCCAGGCTGTGCGTTTCACCAGCTCACCGGGTTGTGGTGCCCCGGCTGCGGCCTGACACGGGGTACCTATCAGCTGTTGCACGGGCACATCGGCGCGGCCGTGAGCTACAACGTGTTCACTCCCCTGGCGTTGGCGGCGATCGTTGTCGTGTGGGTGGGATGGCTGCGCGTGTCGTGGGGCGCCCAACCGATTCACGTGTCGCAACGGGTCGGTCGGCTCCTTGCAGTGATCGCGCCGGTTCTCGTCGTCACGTACGGCGTGCTGCGCAACGTGCCCGTTGCCCCGCTGCGCGCGCTGGCCCCGTAGCAGGCCGGCCTCTACCAGGCGTACGCCTCGGGAGCAGTTCCACCGGGGCCGGGGAAGATCGAATCGATGGTCGAGAGCGTCGACTCGTCGAGCGACAGCTCCACTGCACGCAACGAGGCACCCTCGAGGTGAGTCATCGTTCTCGGCCCGATGATCGGGCAGGTCACTCCCTCCTGGTGCAGCAACCAGGCCAATGCGACGGCGGCCGGCTCTTCGCCCAGCTCGGCGCACAGCTTCTCCCACTTCTCCAGTTGCGGTCGCAGCTTCTCGATCCTCTTGACTGCTGCAGGCGACTGACGACGCGACGTGGACCCGGTGTTGAGCACTCCGCCGAGAAGGCCGCCGGACAATGGGCTCCACGGGATGACACCGACGCCGTACGCACGACACGCAGGCAGCACCTCGAGCTCGACAGTTCGGACCAACAGGTTGTAGTGGCTCTGCTCGCTGACCAACCCGAACGAGCCGCGAGCCTTGGCGCGCTCGTTGGCCTGGGCGATGTGCCAGCCGGCGAAGTTGCTGCTGCCGACATAGACGATCTTGCCCTGCTGCACCACGGTGTCCATCGCCTGCCAGATCTCGTCCCACGATGCGCTGCGGTCGACGTGGTGCATCTGATACAGGTCGATGTGATCGGTCTGCAGACGGCGAAGGCTCTCGTCACATGCGGCGCGGATGTGGCGAGCCGAGAGCCGCCCATCGTTCGGCCAATCCGACATCTGTCCGTAGAGCTTGGTGGCCAGCACGACCTTCTCGCGGCGACCGCCACCCTGCGCGAACCAGCGGCCGATGATCTCTTCCGTCGTGCCCGCTCCCTTGCTGCCGCCGTACCGGTTGGCGGTGTCGAAGAAGTTGATACCGAGCTCGAGCGCCTGGTCCATGATGGCGTGCGAGTCGGTCTCCGAGGTCTCCGGACCGAAGTTCATCGTGCCAAGGCACAGCTCGCTGACCTGCAACGCCGTGCGACCCAGTGGTCTGTATTTCATGGCAGCCATCCTGGCACGCCGGCCGCCGAGCGTTAAGGGCCCGCAGTAGTGGTCGGCCCGGGACGCTGACGAGTCTCCGGCGGTGCGTTCGTGGTCGGCGGGACTGTCACGGGCGGAACAGTGGGCGCCGGTGTCGGCGGAGGCTGGGTGGGCGCGACGGTGACGGGCGGCTTGGTCGTCCCGCCGGTAGCAACCGTGGTCGGGGTCTGCGCATTAGGTGTTGTCGTGGCCGGGGGGCGACCGACTGGACGCTTCGGCGGGGTGTCGGTGCCGTTGACGCTTCCGCCGGCGTCGTTGCTGAACGAGGTGCTGAGGCACTTACCGGGCTCCGCCGGAGCGGGGCCCATCACGCCGGCGACGGTCGAGGCCAGCACCGCCCGACCGTCGTTGGTCAGGTGCAGGCCGTCGCCGCGCAGGACCGTGGGGGCATCGGCGGCAGCGATGGAGCCCCAATCGAGCACGTGAACGTTGGGGAACTCTGCGCTGACCAACGTGATGGCATCGTTGACTTCCTGCCTGCTGTCCTCGAACAACGTCACCGTCAACAGCACAACGGGCATCGGGGAGAGCCGTTGCACGATCTTCTCCAGTTGCTTGCGGTACGCGAGTTGGTCGCCCAGGTAGTTGCTGCCCAGGAACACGTACGCTGCATCCCATTTGGCCGAGAGGCGCTTGTCGAGCACGGAATTGCCGAAGTCGACGAACCGACTCGGCTCCGCATCGACCTCGACCTGCCAGCCGAGCGGCACCAGGGTGTTGCAGAACTCGCCGCCGTACCGCTTCGCGGCCGACGCGGTGATGGAGTCGCCGATCATGATCAACCGGTTTCCGGTCACCAGGGTGCCGATCGCCGGCACCGGCGTCAGAGTGGTCGTCGGATCCGAAGGCGGGACCGTGTCGACCTCGGTGGCAACAGGCCCTTCATCGACGGGGTTGGAGACCGGCAAGATGCCGACGCCCTGCACCGTGGGATCGTGGGACTCGTCGGGCGCGGAGGCCGCCGCGGAACACGCCACCAGGACGGCGCAGATCACAGTCACGGTGATCTCGCGCCGAACTCTCATCCCTCCATTGAAGGTAGCGGCGCCCGCTTTCGCAAGTCAGATCGCGTAAAACAGGCAAGACACTGGTGCAACACCGATCAGCGACGGGCGCGGAGCTCGTCGCGGATCTCGGTCAACAGATCGATCTCGTTCGGCCCCGGCGGGGCGACCTCGATCGGCCGCCGAATCCTGTTGTAGGCCTTCACGAGCATGAAAAGGACCAGACCGACGATGATCAACGAGATGATCTGGGTCAACACCACACCGAACGAGATCGTCGACTGGTTGGAGGTGCCCTTGCGCACCGTGAACGTCAGGAAGTTGTCGAGGTTGGGCTTGCCGACGATGGCACCGATCAGTGGATTGGCGATACCCGCCATGAACGCATCGATCACTGACTTCACCGCGAGGCCGAGGATGAAAGCGACTGCCAGTTCGACTATGTTGCCCGTCGCAATAAAGTCCTTGAACTCCTTGAAAAAGTTCTTCATCGATGTTGCCTTCCTCGTAGATGCGGTCTGTTCGAGTATTGCAGCACGTTCGTAGGCAGGCACTACTCTGCCGCCGATGAGCGATGCCAAACCCGCTCCGGCCAACGGCGCGAAGGCGGGTCACGAGCAGCACCCGGACGAGCATCCCTTCGGAGATCTGTTGCTCGACCGGATCGACGCATTGCGGGTGCTGCGAGCCGATTCGCCGGAGCAGCAGGGCGCCATCCTCGAGCAGATCGCCGGCAAGGGCAGGGCCGAACAGGACATCGTC
>JANMMQ010000540.1:0-3354 GCA_031373465.1 Ilumatobacteraceae bacterium
GCGTGGGCGATGTTGTCGAACCGCTCGTCGAGCGGGGTGCCGTTGGCGACCACCCGGTTGTTCATCTGGTACGTACCGGTGTAGAGGGCTGCGCGACCAGGTGAGCACGGTGCGGCCTGCGAGTAGTGACGGGCGAGACGAACGGCCTGACCGGCGAGCTCATCGAGCGCGGGCGTTTGCACAACGGGATGACCGGCGCACGAGAGACAATCGGCCCGAAACTGATCGAGGGTGATCAGCAAGATGTTGGGTGGTGCGGCGTGGTCTCGGCCCATCCACGGCAGAATACGTGGGTGAAGTTGCGGCGACGGGCCCTGACGTTGATGGTGGCCACGGCATTGGTGTTCAACGTGGCAACTGCGACGACGCCCACGGCCCCCACGGCCAGCGCTGACGTTCCGGAACTGTCGTGGTGCAAGAGCGACGCGGGTCTCGTGATCGGCTCGACCGGGTCCAGCGTGGCCTGCCTACAGTTCACGCTCGCAGCATTGAACTTGTACCACGGGATCCTGACGCAGAAGTACGACAAGTTGACTGCCGAGGCCATGGCCATCTTCCAGTCGAACAACCCACCGTTGCGCGTCGACGGCGTCGCCACACCGCTGGCGCTGACCCAGATAGGGATCTACTCGGGCACCGACAGTGAGCCGCCGCCACTCTGCCTGGCCGATGCCCGGCTCGGCATCGGCTCCAAGGGCGATTCGGTCAAGTGCCTCCAGGACAAGTTGAAGGCAGACGGCTTCCTGACAGTGGCAACTGTCGGCACATTCGACAAAGCCACGTCCGACGCCGTGCGCGCGTTCCAGTTCGCGACGACGCCGTTGGGGCCTGACGGAGTCGCCGGCCCGTCGACGCTCGCTGCGATGGGGATTTGGAGCGGCAAGACGACGGAGCAGGGCGGGCCGTTCATTCCAAAGGCGCCGGGCGGCCCGTGGCCGGCAGCACGCGAACCGTTCCCGAACTGGAACCTGACGCGTGATGGGATCCCCTTCTACGGCAACCATGTTTCCTGCTCGAAGGAGAATGCCGACGTCATCGCCTCGGAGTTCGGCAAGGACGGGGCCGACGACGCGACCATGCAATGGGCCGTGTACATCGCCTCGCGCGAGGGCGGCTGCAACGCCAAGACGGTCAACCTCAACCTGGCCACCCGCGACGACTCACACTGCACGTTCCAGCTCAATGCCCTCGCAGGGATGTTCGAGCCACATGGCGAATTGGGCCGGCGTGGTTGGTCCACCGACAACGTCAAGGAGTCGATGCAGAACTGTGCCGACGCGGCCAGCGATCTGTGGGTCTACTGCGGGCGCGGTCCTTGGACACCGCCATATGCGTGCGCACCGCCGTGGAAGGGCGACCTCGGGTTCGGCGACGCTTAGCTATCGCCACTCGGCGGGGCGGTCCAGATGGTCGGTGACCGAGCAGTCTTCGTTGAAGACGACAAACCGGTCGAAGCCGCGCAGGAACCAGCGGTCGTGAGTGACCGCAATGACGGTGCCGCGGAATTCGGTGAGGCCTGCTTCTAACGCCTCGGCCGAGACGAGATCGAGGTTGTCGGTCGGCTCGTCGAGCAGCAACAGGGGTTGCCCCGCTCAACTCGAGGAGCAGGATCTGGAAACGCGCCTGCTGACCACCGCTCAACGTGTCGAAGTTCTGTTCGGCGCAGCCCTGCATCTCGTAGCGCCGCAGCATGCCCATGGCCGGGCCGCGAACGACGTCGTTGTCGTAGAGGATCTGCAGAAGCGTGCGGCCGTTCCATTCAGGGTGCTCGTGCGTCTGGTTGAACAAGCCCGGCACGACGCCGGCTCCCAGCCGTGCGTCTCCGCTGTGCGGTACGGCCGTGTCGCCCCCGAGCACGCGCAGGAAATGGCTTTTGCCTGCGCCGTTCCCACCCAGGACGGCGACGCGCTCGCCGTACCACAGCTCGAGATCGAACGGATCGGTCAGCCCGTGAAGTTCCAGCTGCCTCACGGCCAGCGCCCGCTTGCCCGTGCGAGCCCCGCCGAGACGCATGTCGATCCGCTGCTCGCGCACGAGCTCGGGCGCGTCGTTGCGATCGAGGAACTGCCGCAGTCGACTTTCGGCAGCCTTGAGCCGCGGCGCGAACTTGTCGCTGATCTTGGCTCGTTGGCGCATCTCGATCACCAACTCCTCGAGCTTCTTGCGTTCCTCCTCGAACAGTGCCAATGCATGTTCGCGATTCTCGAGGCGTGCCTGGCGCGCTTCGTGATAGCCGGCGAATCCACTTCCGTGGGTCCACGCTCCGCTGGCCTCGACGGTGACTATCTTGGTGGCGGTTGCCGCCAGCAGCTCACGATCGTGACTGACGAAGAGCACCGTTTTTCGGCTGGCCCGCAGCTCGGACTCCAGCCATCGTTTGCCGGATACGTCGAGGAAGTTGTCGGGCTCGTCGAGCAGCAACACGTCGTAGTCGCTGCGCAACAGCGCCTCGAGCGCCAGCCTCTTCTGTTCCCCGCCGCTGAACGTGCGCAACGGACGATGTTCCAGGTCGGCGAATGGTTCACCGATCGCCTTGGTGCAGCACGCGTCCCAGAACACCTCGGCCTCGTATCCGCCGGCGTCGCCCCACTCCGCAAGCGCGGTGGCATAGCGCATCGGGTCGTCGGCAGCGGTTGCTTCGGCGCGGGCGAGCCGCGCCGCGGCTTCTTGCAGACGTTGCGGGGCCAACGAGACCATCAGGTCGCGCACGGTCTGTTCGGTGTCGCCGACGAGTTGGCGCATCACGCCGAGCCGGCCGTCGATGGAGATGGTGCCGCTGGTGGCCGCGGTCTCGCCGGCGATCAACCGAAGCAGCGTGCTCTTGCCGACGCCGTTGGCACCGACCAGGGCAACGCGGTCGCTATTACCGACGGTGAAGTTGACATCGCGGAGCAGCTCGGCGCCACCCGGACGTCGCCAACCGACATGGCTGACCTGGATCGATCCCATAGTGGTGACTCACGCTATGCCACGGTGACCACGGATTGTCGACCAGTTACACTGACACCGATGTTGCAGAAAGCTCAACCTCCGGCCACGTTGCCGCAGGCCAACGATGCATGCTGGTGCGGCAGCGGACGCAAGTACAAGCGCTGCCACAAGCCACTCGAGGGCAGGGTGATGCAGGGTGTCGTTAGCGCCCGTCGACCCGTTCCGGCCCACATCGTCCGCCCGCCCTACGCCGACAGCGGTGTACCTGTCAGGTGGGCCGAGTCCAGGGTGAAGTCGCCCGAGATCCTCGAGCGAATGCGCCACGCCGGAAAAGTTGCGGCTGAAGTTCTCCGTCTGGCCGGCGGCATGGTCGCGGTCGGTGTCACGACCGACGAGATCGACGTCTATGTGCACGACCTGTGC
>JANMMQ010000547.1:0-3375 GCA_031373465.1 Ilumatobacteraceae bacterium
GAAACTGAATCGTCGACACGCGTCTAACGTAGGTCCATGAGCACAGCCGCGGGAACCACGGCGGAGATCGTCAGCGGCGCCTGCCATCATGACTGTCCCGACACGTGCGGATGGCACGTCACCGTCGACCGAAGTGGCCCCACTCCGATCGCGTTGCAGCTGCGTGGGAATCCCGATCATCCGTACAGCAAGGGCGACCTGTGCCCGAAGGTCAACAAGTTCCTCGACCGTGTCTACAGCGACCAGCGCGTCTTGCATCCTCTGCGCCGCGTTGGGCCGAAGGGCGCGGGTCGATTCGAGCAGATCAGTTGGGATGAAGCACTCGCCGAGATCGCCGGGCGCTTTCACGAGATCATCGTCCGCGACGGCGAAGAGGCGATCATGCCATACAGCGATGCGGGCAATCAGAGCCTCCTTGCAATGGGCTTTCCTGAACGGTTCTGGAACCGGCTGGGCGCCACTCGCGTGCTCCGCGCGATCTGCGGTCCGACCGTCGGAGCCGGGGTCAAGATGACCCTCGGCACCACCAAGTGCCTCGATCCCCTCGAGATCCGCCACTCGCAACTGATCATCTTGTGGGGAACCAACACCAAGCTGACAAACAGGCACCTGTGGCCCACGATCGAGGAAGCCCGCGCCAACGGTGCAAAGGTGATCGTGCTCGATCCGATTCGTACTGTCACCGCCGATGCGGCGGACTGGTTCATCCAACCGTTGCCGGGTACCGACATCGCTTTGATGCTTGCGATCATGCACGTGCTGATTCGCGATGGTTTGACCGACAAGCAGTGGATCGACGGCCACACGCTCGGCTTCGACGAGTTGGCCGTGCACGTTGACGAGTGGACGCCCGAGCGCGCCGCGGCCACGTGCGGTGTGGCGGCAGCCGACATCGAGCGGTTGGCAACGATGTACGGCACCATTCGCCCCGCGGTCATTCGCACACTGATCGGCGCGGAGCATCATGAGAACGGTGCGATGTTCTTCCGAACACTGGCATGCCTGCCCGCGTTGGTCGGAGCGTGGAAGGACCGCGGCGGCGGCCTCGCCCGATCGATCGGTGTGTGGACGGGCTCCGTCGTCGACGAGAACGCATTGGAGCGTCCCGGGCTTCTCGGCGGTCGCCAACCGCGATGGGTCAACATGAGCCGCCTCGGCGAGACGCTCACGGAGACCACTGCCCCACCGATCAGGGGTCTCATGGTGTGGGGCTGCAACCCGGCGGTCATCGCTCCCAACAGCGAGAAGGTCCGCGCCGGGCTGATGCGCGACGATCTGTTCACTGTGGTGCACGAACAGTTCATCACCGACACGGCGCGGTACGGCGACATCGTGCTCCCGGCAACGACCCAGATCGAGGCCACGGATGTGGTGATGCCCTGGGGACACCTCTGGGTGAGCTGGAACGACGCAGCCATAGACCCATGTGGAGAGTCCGTCAGCAACAGCGAGGTCTTTCGCCGCCTGGCCCGCGCAATGGGCTACACGGAGCCCGAGCTCTACGACGACGACATGACTGCCATCCGCGACTCGCTGCCCGGCGTTGATGTCGACGAACTGCAGCGCGTCGGACATCTACGGGTTCCATATCCCGAAGACGGCCGACCGTACGCGGACGGAGTGTTTCCGACGGCGAGCGGCAGGGTCGAGTTCGTCAGCGAGGCGCTCGTGGCGATGGGCCAACCCGCACTGCCGACGTTCGTTCCCCCGGTCGAGGGAGCGCGTTCGGCATTGGCCCAGCGGTTCCCGCTGCAGTTGCTGACACCGAAGCATCACAACCGCTTTCTCAACTCCGGCTACTCGCACCTGCCCGGTCATGGCGGGCGCGAATCCGGGCCCTTTGTCGAGCTCTGCGCAGTCGACGCCACCAGCAGGGGGATCGTCGACGGTCAATGTGTTCGGATCTTCAACGACCGCGCCTCGATCGAGCTGCCGGCGCGAATCAGCGACCACGTACGGCCAGGCCTTGTCTCGATTCCGTGGGGTTGGTGGAGCCGTCACCACCCTGATGCAATGGTTGCGAACTCGTTGACCAACGACACTCTCACCGAGTGGGGTGGCGGTGTGGCTTTCTCCGACACGCTCGTCGAAGTCGCCGCTCGGTAATCGGCCAATCCATCCGGTCTGAGCAGGCACGCGGGGGTAGCCTTGCGGCATGGCAGGCGAGCTGATCTACGCGTTTCGAGTCATGCGCCTGCCGCTGCTCGACGCCGGCGGTTCGCCGATCGGTCGACTCGAGGACATCGTCGTGATTCCGGGTCGTGCCGGTGTTGCGCCGCGGGTGCTCGGTTTTGTCGCCACCAGTCAGCGCCGGCGAATCTTCGTCAACGCGGCACGCCTCGCCGGGATCGACAGCGACGGAGCCCGGCTGCGCAGCTGGGACGTCGACCTCAATCCGTTCAAGCCAAAGCCCGGCGAAGTCCTGATCGGGCGCGACATCATCGACCGGCGGATCGGCGAAGAGACCGTCAGCGACGTCGCCATGCGTGCCGGCGGTGATGGCCGGCAGACCTGGTGGCAACTCGCCAAGGTTCGTCTCGCCAGACGGAGCGCGTTGCGCAGGAGGCCGAGCTACCGATTGGTCGACGTGGCCGAGCTTCCCGAGCTCTTTCACACGGCCGGATCCGAGGTCGCCGCCGAGGTGGCCCGGCTTCGCGACATGCACCCCAGCGATGTCGCCGGTGTCGTGCGGGCGATGCCGCTGACCCAGCGCAAGCTGCTGGCCGAGGCGGTGGACGACGAGCGCTTGGCCGATCTGCTCGAAGAGTTACCGGAGGCCGAACAGTTGCGAATCATCGAGGGGCTCGATCTCGAGCGTCTCGTCAACGTTCTCGACGAGATGGAGTACGACGACCTCGCCGACCTCCTTGCCGAGATGCCGGGCGAGCAGCGCACCCGAATCCTCGAGGCGATGGACACCGAGGACGCCGACCTGGTTCGTCGGCTGCTGAGCTACGACGAGGGCACAGCCGGCGCGCTGATGACTCCCGACATCATCATCCTCGGACCGACTTCAACCGTTGCCGAGGCGCTTGCCGAGTTGCGCAACCCCGACTGGCTGGTGTCGATCGCGGCGCAGGTTTTCGTGGTGCAACCGCCGTACAAGACGCCGACCGGAACGTATGTGGGTGTCGTTCACTTCCAGAGACTGCTGCGCGAGCCTCCCAGCTTGGAGCTCGGCAGGTGCATCGAGCAGGAGCCGACGATCACACCAGATCTGCCCGAGCGCGAGGTCGCCGAACGGCTGGCGAGCTACAACATGCTCGCCTTGGGCGTGACCGATGAGGCCGGTCGGTTGCTCGGTGCCATCACCGTCGACGACGTGCTCGACCGCACGCTGCCGACCGGTTGGCGCCAGCGCAGGCGGGTGAGCAC
>JANMMQ010000554.1:0-2130 GCA_031373465.1 Ilumatobacteraceae bacterium
ATTACCCTCCGCTGGAGGGGGTGGATTTCCGATGCCGGATTTGGAGCAGGTCCTTGCAGACAATGCGCGTCTGCAGACAGAGGCCGAGCAGCGCGCCGCGGAGCTGGCGATCGTCAACAGCGTGCAGCAGGCGCTGGCGTCACAGCTCGACATGCAGGGCATCTACGACGCGGTCGGCGACAAGATCCGCGAGATCTTCCACGACACCGACCTCGAGATCCGCATCCTCGACCCGTCCACGGGCTTGATCGACACGCCCTACATCTACGAAGAGGGTGTGCGCCTCGCTATCGAGCCGTACGAGCTGTCGGGCTTCGGTGCTCACGTGCTGGGCACCCGCGAGACGTTGTTGATCAACGAGAACGTGATAGGGCAGGTCGGAGCGTTCGGCAGCGTGATCGTGCCCGACACGCAAGCTCCGAAGTCGGCGCTCCTAGTCCCGTTGGTGTGGGGCGGCGAGGCGCGCGGGCTGGTCAGCCTCAGCGACTTCCATCGCGAGCACGCGTTCAGCGACTCCCACGTTCGGTTGTTGGAGACGTTGGCCGGTGCCCTGAGCGCGGCCTTGCAGAACGCCCACCAGTTCGCCGAGACGCAGCGCCTGTTCAAGGAGGCCGAGCAGCGTGCCGCCGAACTGGCGGTGATCAACAGCGTTCAGCAGGCACTCGCCTCCCGGCTCGACATGCAGGGCCTCTACGACGCGGTGGGCGACAAGATCCGCGAAATCTTCCACGGTGGCGACCTGTTGCTCCGCGTCATCGATCGCCACACCGGCTTGGTGCAGTACCCGTACGCGTACGAGCTCGGGGAACGGATCGCCATCGACCCGACACCGGTGTCGGGCATGATGGCGCACCTCCTGCGAACCGGCAGGTCGTTGGTCATCAACGAGAACATGGAGGAGGAAGCGGCGCTAATAGGCGCCCCAACCATCGAGGGCACGGCCCCCGAAAAGTCGGGCGTGTGGGTGCCGCTGATCTGGGGCGGCGAGATCCGCGGGCTGATCAGCATCCCCAACTACGAGCGCGAGTACGCCTTCGACGTGTCTGACGTGCGGCTGCTGGAGACGCTGGCCGGTGCGCTGAGCGCGGCGCTGCAGAACGCGGAGCTGTTCGCCGAGACGCAGCGGTTGTTCGATGAGAGCGAGCAGCGCGCGGCCGAACTGGCCATCGTAAACAGCGTGCAGCAGGCTCTGGCCTCGGAGCTGAACATGCAGGGGATCTACGACGCCGTCGGCCACACGATCCGCGAGATGTTCCACGAAGCCGACATTGACATCCGCGTGTTCAACCCCACCACAGGCCTGGTGGAGTTCCCCTACATCTACGACAAAGGTGAGCGCATCAGCATCGAGCCGATCCCGCTCGGTGGCACTACTGCCTACGTGATGCGCACCCGTGCCACGTTGGTGGTCAATGAGGATTTCTGGGATTCCGTGTCCGCGTTGGGCTTGGGCGCGACGAGGATCCCCGGCACTTCGTCGGGCGAGAAGTCGGCGGTGTGGGTACCGTTGGTGTGGGGCGGCGAGGCGCGCGGTCTGGTGAGCATCACCGACTACCAGCGTGAACACGCGTTCAGCGAGTCCGATGTTCGGCTGTTGGAGACGCTGGCCGGTGCGATGAGTGCCGCCTTGCAGAACGCCCGCCAGTTCGACGAGACGCAACGACTGCTCAACGAGACCGAACAGCGCGCCGCCGAGCTCGCTGTCATCAACAGCGTGCAGCAGGCCCTTGCGGCCGAGTTGAACATGCAGGGGATCTACGACGCGGTCGGCGACCAGATCCGCAAGATTTTCCACGACGCCGATCTCGACATCCGCATCGTCAACCCGCTCAGCGGCATGATCGACTTCCCGTACATCTACGACAACGGGCAACGGATCACGGTGGAGCCGATACCGATGGGCGGCATGACCGCTCACGTCTTGGGCAGCCGTCAGACGTTGTTGATCCAAGAGGACATGGCAGGCGAGATGAAGAGGCTTGGCTCCCACGTCATCCCCGGAACTCAGATGGAGAAGTCGGCGCTGTACGTGCCGCTGCTCTGGGGCGACGAAGCCCGTGGCCTTGTCAGCATCAGCGACTACCAGCGCGAGCATGCGTTCAGCGAGTCCGACGTGCGCCTGCTGCAGAC
>JANMMQ010000557.1:0-14644 GCA_031373465.1 Ilumatobacteraceae bacterium
TCGCGGGTTCGATCCCCGCCCGCCCCACAAGTTTTGGATCGAGTGTTTCCGTACCACCGGGCCTTAATGGAGTGTTTCGCGCCACCCCGGGTGCGCTTGAAACACTCCATCGACCTGGTCACTGAGTTCCCGGATGGTCGCTAAGAGCAGACAGCCAGTTGCCGGAGGCGATCTCGGTGAACTGATTGTCGCCGCACTATTCATATGCCCACGCGTCGACACCGTTCATTATCGTGATCGCGACGCGCTCGAACAGATCCTCCATCGCACCTTCGACTTCGTCGAGCAGTTCGAGCGCTTCAGCCAATCGATCGATTCGCAACGAGTAGATCCGTCCGTAGATCTTGTTGCATCCATCGAAGCGCGCCGCCGGATAACAGTCGTCGTGACCTTCGTCGACGACGAAGGGTTCGAGGAACGGCCACCGTCGCTGTCCCGGACGCAGCGTCCCGTACACGAACAGGTGAGTGATCATTGAACGGGCCGATGGTTTCCTACAGATGGGGGTTGCAGCATCAGTCGTTGGCGTGGCGTGCACGCGTCGATCAGGTCGTTGGGCCACACCTCGTGCGACCATGCGGAGTTGCCCGGAGAGTACTTGTAGAGCAGCGTTCGTCGTTGTTGTGGGCCTTGCCACGCCGCGGTGCCGTGCGTCAGAGCCTCGGTGAAGATCACGACGTCGCCGGCGAACATCGGAACCTCGATCGCCATGCCCGCAGCGATCGCTGCCGGCGTCGGGAAATTCGCCTTGTGACTACCCGGCACGCACAGGAATCCGCCGCGACCGGCGACATGGTCGACAAGTGCCCACTGCACTGCAACCAATCCGGTGCGGATGCTTCCACCGTCCACGGTGTAGTACTGCGCCGGATCGAAGGGCGTACCGCCTCCATGCAATCCGAGACCACTCGTACCGGAGCGCATGATGATCCCGTAGGCGTGATCGAGGCGCACGTTCTGACCGCACAGTTCAGTGATGATGTCGAAGATGCCGGCGTGATCGATCAGATCGCGGAAGCGGCGCGCCGACGTCAGGTGATTGACGAAGCGTTGGCTCATGATGTCTGTGCCCGGTGCCGGCACGTCGAGGAGATCGACGGCGACGTTCAACGCTTCGATCTCGCCGGCGGACAAGGCGCGGGGGCGGACGAGGAAGCCGAGGATGTCGAAGCGATAGCGCTCCTCAGGAGTCATCGTGGATCAATCGTCGGGGTGTTCGATGGCGTCGAGAAAGGCATCGACGTCGTCGTCTTCGCCGCCGACCAACCAGATGGTCAGGCCATCTTCATTGTCGTCGTCGGGCTCGTCGTCCTGCCACGGCAGCATGCCCTCGACGCTGTAGCGATCGACGGTGATGTCGTCGTTCTCATCGACCACGGGGGCGACGATGGCTAGTTCGACCTCGGCATCAGGCGGCTGATCCTTCAAGATCTCGATGAGTTCGCTGACGCGCATGGGCGCACCCTAGTTCACGACTCGGCAAGCCAACCGGGAGCATGGTCGAGGAGGAAGAGGCTGACTTCCTTGCAGCGGTCGAGTGTTTCGCAGAACGGTGTCTCTTCACCCAACAGCACGTCGGCCAGATCGACCGGGATGCGTGCCACCATCGACAGGCTGCGTTCCGGTGCATCGGTGACGCTGGCGAACGAATCGATCGCCGACACCTCGACCGGTAGCTCCAGCCCGCCGACGCCGGCGATCTCGGTGGCGAGCACCAGTAGGTCGGGCGGCTCCGGCAGGGGCGGCAGTGTCCACGTGAACAGGAGCGGGAACGTGAACCCGCGAGGCGGATCTGCATCGGGATCGTCTTGCTTGATCACCTCGTCCTCGAACCCAAGCAACGCTCGGGGATCGACCTCGAGCGAGAGGTGCAAGTCGATGGGCCCGTTGCACGCTTCCTCAGGATGCAGATCGACCTCCCACAGCTGGCGGAGCGAGTAGGTCTCGACGAAATGACGCTCGTCGTGCACGTGGAACCCGTGGTCGACAGCGTGGCTCTTCAACTCTGCAACAAACCCGGCGACATCGATGACTGCCACGCCCGTCGACACTACCGTGAGCCACGATGATCACCGACGGCATGGGCTTGTTGCACGAGGTAGCAGACGCTGTCGCAGCGGCAATGCGCACGGTCACCGACTTCGGTCCCTCCGGGCAACGCATCGGCCAATACGCACTTGACGTGACCGCCGACGACGCTGCGCTCGAGGTGCTGAACCGAGTCGGTGTCGGGGTGTTGTCGGAGGAGAGCGGGTACAAACCCGGCAGCACTGTCGATGTGGTCGTGGTCGATCCCATCGACGGTTCGACAAACGCGAGTCGGGGGATTCCGTGGTACGCGACGTCCCTCTGCCTCGTCGATGCAGATGGGCCGTCGGCCGCCCTGGTCGTCAATCAGGCAACCGGGGTCCACTACTCGGCCGAGCGTGGTGGGGGGGCGTGGTGCGGTGAAAGGCGCCTGCGACCATCGGGGTGCGCCGACTTGTCCGATGCCATCGTCATCGTTTCCGCGGTTCCTCCGCCGGATGTCGGTTGGGCTCAGTTCCGAGCGTTGGGAGCCTGCGCGCTGGATCTGTGCGCGCTTGCTGACGGCGTCGTCGACGGATACGTCGACTTCGGCGAAGAGCAGCATGGGCTGTGGGACTACATCGGTGGTTGGTTGATCTGCAGCGAAGCAGGCATCGAAGTCGTCGACGCGTCCGCCCGTGCCATGGTCCACCTGGATCACGCCGCTCGACGCACGCCTGTCGCGGCGGCAACGCCTCAGCTCGCGTCGGCGTTACTCGCCGCTCGGCAGCGTCGCTTGTAGGCTGACGGCTCCGCTTCGACGGGCGCATAGCTCAGTTGGTTAGAGCACTGCCCTTACAAGGCAGGTGTCGGGGGTTCGAGTCCCTCTGCGCCCACTTCGACGGATTGTGTAAATCCCGACCGCTCGAGGCTTTCCGTTGTTCCGCAGCGCCTCGAGTGGTGGGCGCCAGGCGGGCCCGGCTTGATGCTGGCGCTTCCTTGGCCGCACACTCGGTAAACGTACGAGTTCGTCGAACTGATCCCAGGTCAGGGTTGATCATGCGCACCCAATAGGGACCGTTTCCGATGGAGACGACCTACGCGTGGGAGGCCGCATCGGATGAATCGACGCGGATGACCCTGCGCAACCGCGGCGAACCGGACGCGTTCTCGAAGGTGACGGCGCCGATCATGGAACTCGCAATGCGGCGCACGGCTCGCAAGGACCTCGCCAAGCTGAAGGCGATCCTCGAGGCGTGACCCGCCCACCGAGTTGGGGCTCGCGCCCGAAGAACCGCGAGGATGGTCAGGTCCGGTCGGACCAGGCCGACAGCAAGGTCTGCGCTTCGTTGATCAACTTCTGAGTCAGCTCGCGCGCCGGCATCGCCACGGCCAACGGACCAGCCTGTCCCGACCAGAGCGGAGTGAAATCGGTGGATCCGTGGGCCTCCGCTGCGGCACGAAGCGGCTGCACGGCGTTTGCGGCCAACGGGAACGGCGGCGCCATCGGCGCCATCGGCCCGAGTTCGGCAATGATGCGGTTAAGAATGCCGCGCGCTGGGCGGCCCGTGAATACGTTGGTGAGCGCCGTCATCCTCCCGGCGCTTTCCTGCAACGCACGGCGATGCAACGCGCTGGTGGTCGCCTCCGGGCACAACAGGTAGGCCGTGCCCAGCTGCACACCCCCGGCGCCAAGGATCAAAGCTGCACTGACACCCCTGGCATCGGTGATGCCACCGGCCGCGATCACCGGTACATCCACGGCGTCAACAACCAGCGGCACAAGCGCCATCGTGCCTATCTGAGTACTGATGTCGCTGCTCAGGAACATCCCGCGGTGACCACCTGCCTCGGCGCCCTGGGCAATGACGGCTGCACAGCCTTTGTCCGCCAACCACACAGCCTCTTCGACGGTGGTCGCTGACGACAGAACCTTCGCACCGGTCGCGAGCACGCGATCGAGCAACGAACTCTGCGGCAGCCCAAAGTGGAAGCTGACCACCTCGGGTCGCAGCTCTTCGACGACACTGCACATCGCATCGTCGAACGGCGAACGCGCCGCCGGCGGCGAGCCGACAGCTTGCTCGAGTCCAAGATTGGAGTAGTAACCCGACAACGCCTGGTCCCATTGCTTCATCTGCTCCGGTGTTGCCGCAGATGTCGTGTGGCAGAAGAAGTTGAGATTGAGAGGAGCTTCGGAGCGCAACCGGATCTCCGCAACCTGGTCACGGATCGCTTCGCCACTCAACATCGCGCACGGCAGAGAGCCGAGGCCACCGGCGGCCGCGACCTCGATTGCCAATGCCGATCCGCTTGAGCCCGCCATCGGCGCCTGGATGATGGGCACCTCGATCCCCAATAGATCGGTGACACGCGTTCGCAAAATCAACCGCCTTCCCTGTCGGGCGACCCTGCCACCAGCCGATCTTGGTCCGCCTCGCGGTTTGCGCATGTGATCCGAGAGTGCAGGAAACGTGCGCAGGATTTCCCGACACTCCGCCTCCTCACCCGGCGGGGTCGATGTTCTGGTTGAGGTGGAAGACGTTCTCCGGGTCCCACGTTCGTTTCAGCGCGACGAGCCGCTCCCAGTTCGGTCCATAGGCGGCGCGAATCCGCTCGGGCTCGTCGGCCGCCAGGTAGTTCACGTACACCGCGTCGGCCGTGTACGGCGCCACGGCCTCGAACGTCGAACGAACCCAGGCGATGTTCGCCTCGTCGTCGGCGGGGTCGAGCCACTCACCCGTGAGAACGAGGTTATAGCCAGGCTCGCGGTGGGGATACGCGGTCGCTCTCGGGTCGATGCGGGTCACCGCGCCGTGGAAGTGCTCGATGACCATTCCGCTCATCGGCGACGGCACACGCTCGAACGCGTCGACGAGCACGCCGATCACGTCCTCGGAGAGCTCCTTGAAGAACGCCGACCGCCAGTAGTTGCGGGCGCCCTTGGGGAACGCCGCGTCGAGGAGGGTGTTCATCACCGGGTACGGCATCGGACCAATGAGATCGACCGCCGGAGTCCCGACCCGACGCAGCGGTGCAACCAGCGCCTCGCCCGTTGCGATGTCGCCGCAGTGGCAGACCGGCACGGCGACGATCTTGTGACCCGAACCATCAGGCGCATGGACGAGCCCCAAGAAGCTGACCAGCTCGTCGGGAGGATCGGCAGTGACCTCGTGGTACGCGGCGAACACCGGCAGCGCCTCGGACAACGGATAGGCGACGATCCCACCCAGGATCGTGTCGAGCGGATGGACTTCGAACTCGAGCGAAACGGCGATCCCGAAATTGCCACCGCCACCACACAGAGCCCAGAACAGGTCAGGGTCGGTGTCCGCGCCGACCTGGCGCACGTCACCGTCGGCGGTGACGAGTTCGACCGAACTGAGGTTGTCGACGGCCATGCCGAAACGGCCCATCAGCCACCCCACCCCGCCACCGAGCGTCAGTCCCGCCACGCCCGTTGTCGAGATCACACCGCCGGTCGTCGCCAGTCCGTGCTGGTGTGTCGCCCGATTGTAATCGTTCCACGTCGCGCCGCCCTGCACCCGCGCCCGCCGCCGGGCGGGGTCGACGTAGCTGCCCCGCATCAGCGCCAGATCGATCATCACGCCGCCCTCGGTGACGGCCTTCCCCGCGACGTTGTGCCCACCCCCGCGGACCGAGATCTCAAGCCCCTCTGCCCGGGCGAAGCGAACTGAATCGGCGACGTCGGCGGTGTTGACGCACCGGGCGACGAGCGCCGGACGCTTGTCGATGAGACCGTTGTGAACCGCCCGTGCCTCGTCGTATCCGGCGTCATTGGACCCGACGACCTCCCCCGAGAACTGGCTACGAAGCCCATCGACGGAGTCGCTCGACAGCGTGAGACTCATTGTTCGCTCCTCGTCTGCGCACTGGGTGTCGCCCGGCGGCCGCTGTCGACCATACTCCTCGGGAACGGCGCAGGGAAGAGGGTCCCAGCCACGGTGACGAGAGAGCATCAGCGGGTGAGGAGGGTGCCTCCCCCATGGGCCAGTGGTACAACGCTGGCTGAGTCGGCGGTGCAAAATGGCCGAGGTACAACTACACGAGCGAACTGTCCTTTGAACGCCCTTACAAGGCAGGTGTCGGGGGTTCGAGTCCCTCTGCGCCCACCGGTACACCAGATCAGAACCAAGTTGGAAGCCGTCAGGAATCGTTTGATTCTGATGTAGGTTGCGCGGCATGGGTGTTGTGCTGTTGATCGTGCTTGTGTTGGTGTTGGCCTATGGATCGGTGTCCCTGTTTCGCAAGAGTGTCGGTGAAGCGCGCTGGTCCAAGCTGATGAAATATCGAAGATCGGGCAGGTAGTAGGCCGTGCTCACGACGCTGCTCTATGCAATCGTGATCTTCAGCGGCGTCTACCTGACCGTGCATCACTGGCGTAGGCGCAACATCAACCCCAAGGCACGGATAGCGGCCGGCCTGGAAGTGTTCGTTACGGGCCTGTGGGTCGTCGTGCTTGTGTCACACCTCAGCTAGGCCCAATAGAAACGGACAGTCGGGAGCGTTGGCGTTCCCTACGTTGCCCTGTGGCGAAGGGCTAAATCGAGGAGCGACTGCGACTGGTAATCTCGACTGCCGTATGAAGTACCCGGTTCGTGCGCCACGTGGCGCGTCGACGCCATCGTCGAAATGCCGCCGTTCGATCTTTGGCTGCGAGGAACCTTCCTGGCCTCCGGCGGCGCTCAACTCACCAGGTGCTGCTGACCAGCCGGGTGTTCCGCAATCTCGTCGGCTGCGACGGAGAGCAGTCGCTCGGAGAGTGCACCGAGGGCGCGTCCAAGAGCTAGTTCCTCACCGATACGAGGTATCTGGGGGTCTCCCGGCTTCAGTCGGGCGGTCCCTACACCCTCGAAGAACCCTAGGTTCGTCGTGACGCTGGCCGTGGCCTTGCACTCACGATCATCTTCAATGATGGTCACGTCGACGTGGCAGGCGAGCCGAACCGGAAAGGTCGCCTCGTCTCCTGATGGAGCGAGGACTCGGCAATTGCTGCCGGGCATGAACACCGATTCGTGCCCATCGTCCCAGCGGACGTGGATCCCGCCTGCGCTCGTCGATTCGAGCACCGCACCATGTCGCGGGGCCACGCCCAGCGTGTTGATGGTGACTTCGATCCGGTCGCCAGCCTGGAATCTCATCGCGCCTCCTCCCACATGAACTGCGGCCGGTTGCGGTGGGCACTCCGGCCCTCGCGAGCGATTATACGAACCCGGCGGGGATATGTCGATAGCTCTGGTTCGGGTCGGAAGTGACCGCCGAGCATGGTTTGCGTAGCCCAAACTTCAGTTGAAGCGGTTCCTCTGCAGCGACATACTGGGTGGAGCAGCCTGGGCTTGAGGAGGCACGATGAAGGTGACAGAGATCCTGCGCAGCAAGGGAGCAGATGTCGTCACCATCTGGCCCGGGGCATCGCTGCGCTCGGCGGTGGCGCTCATGGCGAAGCGCAACGTCGGAGCGCTCGTCGTCGTCGACGACGCAGGCAAGATCGTTGGGATGGTGTCCGAGCGCGAGGTCGTCCTCGCGCTCGCGGCTTCCGCCGAGCGTGCGCTGGCCGATTCAGTCGCCGACGTGATGTCGCGCAGGCTCATCACTTGCAGGCCCGATGACCGTCTGGCCGACTTGATGGCGGTCATGACCGAGCACCGTGTTCGCCATCTGCCCGTCGTCGAACAGGGTCGCCTGATCGGGCTCGTCAGCATCGGCGATCTCGTCAAGGCGCGACTGGGCGAGCTCGAGTTCGAATCCAACGTGCTACGCGACGCTTACCTCCGCGTCCGTTGAATCCATTTGGGTGCGTGTCGCTCAATCAACTCGTTGACGGCCAGGTCGCGTTCGGTGGCGCCGGGCGAGTGTTCACGGCCAACTCGTGGATCACGCCGGTCAGTTCGAGGATCTGTTGGGACATGCGCAGCAACTCCTCGTTCTGTTGCTCTTCGTATTGCACGATCTCCCATTGGTGATCCGCAAGGGCTTGCCGTTTCGCGTCGGCCCGGTTCTGGCTGATCATCACAAACGTCGACAGGAAGATTGCTTCGAGCGACACGATCATGGTGAGCAATCCGAATGGGTACTTCTCGACGGCGAGCAGGATCCAGGTACCGAACCAGATCGCGTGCAAGTAGACGAACGGCATCGATCCGGCGAACGACGTGATCGCGTCAGCCGCCCTCGCCTGCACACTCTTGCGCCGGTGCTCCTCGAGATCTCGCAGCGCCGGATGGCGCATGACAGGATCACGAATGGACACGATGCCCACGAGCCGGCCGTGGTCCACCACTGGCAAATGCCGGATGGTGTGTTGCGCCATCAGTTCGGCTGCCTCCGTCACGTTGGCTTTCGACTCGACGGTGACGAGCTCCAAACTCATCCGGCTCCGTACCGGCACGACCTCCGGGTTGTCCCCCTCGACAACGGCGTGCACGAAGTCCCGTTCCGTGAGGATGCCGATCGGCGTGCCGCCTTCGATCACTACCACCGCCGAGATCCCATGCTTGTGCAGCAGGCGGGCCGCATCGACGAGCGAGTCATCGGAAGTGACAGACACCACATCGCGGTGCATGATGTCCAGGACTCGCATCGTCTGCTCCCTCTGATCTGCGGGGAAGCCTACGGGCTGCTGATGATCTGGCCGGCTCCGATACCTTTTGCTTCGTACGTCGGTCGAAACTGCGCCCACCTGAAGATCGAGACGCACAGCCGGGGGAAGTTGTCGCGCCTCTGCCCGACGAACCCGGAGGAACGTCGGGCAGAGGCCCACAAAACGTAGAACTGACCGGAACTCGTGTTACAGAGTCAGCTGGCTGATCCGCGTCGACCAGTTGCCGAGAGCGACACGCCTGCCGGGACCGTGGCCGGCCCCCGCACAGGTGCCCAGCAGGTTGTCGCCTGTGCCGCCTGCGAAGAACGGTCCGCCCCAGTCGGCGTAACTGCAGGAGTTCGCGATGTACTCGCTGGCGATCCAGATCGAATTGCCGTCCACGGCTGCGGCGCCGTAGTCCCCCCAGCGGGTGCGCGGCGGGTTGCCGACCTGAGACTTGTAGCTGGTGAAGCCGTCGTCCTGGGCAGCGCCCTGGCCGCCGTTGACCACATTCCAAGGGCCAACGCCGGCGAGCGCGTCGATCGGAACATATGCAGAGCTCGGGTTGAGGGTGTTGCCGGTTGCGGTGAAGGCGATCACGCCCCGTCCGCTGGCGGTGACCCCGATAGCCGGGTAGGTGAAGTCATAACCCGTGGCCCCGACATAGCCCTGCGAGGCGAGCTTGCCCGAGTCGGGATTGACGATGTACCAGGCGATACCAGCGCGCTGGCCCCCCCCGTCGGGGTTGAGGGCAGTATCGAGGGCGCCCCACAGCTTGCCGTTGGCATACATCACCTGCTGCATGCGCGTGTCGTTCGAGTCGGGCCGCGAGATGACCTCGTTGTGGGCCGGCTCGCGGCCGAACAAAAGCCGCCAACAACCGAGCTGGCCATTGAACAGAAGCGTCGCCGTATCGTTGATGCAGTTGCCCTGTGGCACTGCGGTCGTTGCCAGCGTTCCCGAGCCGGGCTGGTTCTGCTTCGGTGGAATCGCGTACGTTCCCACACTGAGCACCTTGTTGCTGAGGCTGATCGCCGGTGAGGCGCTGTTCAGCGATGAGGTGTTCGACAACGTCCAAACGACGAGCTGGTTCGAGACGTGGTTGCCGCCGGTGCCGGCCTTCGGATTGGTTGCTTCGTCGGCCGCGTTCGAACTCAGGAAGAACTCGGTGCCGCCGGCGTTCGTGTTGAACGAGCCCGTTCCGGGCGACTGTGCCGGCCAGACCGTGAAACCGGGCTGGGTCGGACCCGCATCACTCGGCGCGTTGACCATGCCGGAGGTGTCGAGATGGACCATCGTGACGGTGCTGGCGCCGGCCGCGAGCTGCGCTTTCGAGAACGCGTAGATCTGCGCTCCGGCGAAACCATTGCAGCACCACGGGTATGCGTTCGTCGTGATGTAGAAACCGTTCGCGTCGGCGCCGATATGCGGGTAGTCACCGAGGTACGGGCCGGGATTGACGCCGCCCGTGTTCGTCCCGTCATTGGTGGCGTCCACCTTGTAGATGCTCCAGAGTCCCGTCGGGTTCGCCGTTTGACTGACCGCGATGTCGAGGTGGTTCTGGAGGGTGAACGCACCGGTCGGGAATGTCTCCAGCGTGAGCACGACGACGAAGAAGCGTTGAGTTGCCGCGTCGAAATAGCAGCTCGGGTCGGTCACGAACTGGGCACGGACCCCGGTAGCCCGGTTGATCGCCGGCGCGTAGCCGTAGAACGAGTTCAGGTCGACGGCGTGGTTCACGTTCCTGGGGAACCCACCGACGATGTTGGTGGCGGTGTTGTCGGGCAACACCGACTGCCCCGAGGTGTTGTAGACGTTCAAAACGTCATTGACAGCCTCGACGACGTAGCCGTTGCCGACGCAGAGAGCTTGGTCGGGTGGCTCGACCGTGAACTGGTTCCCGCCGCGGGCGTAACGCTGCTGGTACAAGTTCAGACCTTCGAAGCCGAGTTTGAACTGCGGATTCGACTTCGCCTTCTTGCCACTGCTGACGGAAACGCCGTTGCCCGTTCCCTTCGACAGGCTCTTGTTGACGATCGTGCCGGTATACGGCCCAAGTCCATCGGGCTCGTCGAGTTGACCAGGGAACTCGGCCTGCGTCACGTCGCCGTCACCGGACGGCGTGTAATCGCGGGTGACCAACGTCGTCGTCCCGACAAGGCTGACCGATCGAGCGCTACCGGCGGTACCGGCGCCCACTTGCGCCGTCTGCGTCCACACTGAAATCGCTGCAGTGAGGACGCCACCAACCGCGAGTAGATGAAGCTTGCGTTTCATTTCCTCATCCTCCGCGAAACCCGATGAACCGGAGAACGGTTCCTCCCGGTATAGAGAGTCGCGGCCCGACTATAAGTCTGACGACCCGACCAAGCAAGATCGAGGTTCGGCTCACCGGCGTGTGTCATCGATACTTCTTTAGCTATCGACATTCAGTCGTCGAAGGCGTTGGTCGGGAGGTTGAATCGCATCGGGGCCGGTTGTTCGCATCTCGTCGTGAGATCGATTCGTCGGCCCTCGTCCGACGACCGCAACGTGGCGCACATCAGCTCGAGAACGTGCAGGGCAAGTTCGGCCGACGCACGATGCGAACGGTTGGCGATCGTTGCCGACAACATGTCGGCCAGCCCGATGCCTCGCTGCTGAGGGATGTTGGGGGTCGGCAGGGGAATCTCGCGCCAGTCGTCGGCGAGGATGCTGCGTACCTTCAACGGCCCGCCGAACGTGTTCGGGTCGGGCAGCGACAGTGTTCCATCGGTGCCGTAGATCTCGATGTTCTTGAACCGCGTGGCCTTGACGTCGAAGCTGGTGACCAACGTCGCCGATGCGCCGCTGACGAAGTCGATCATGCTCGATACATGAGTCGGCGTCGTGGCCTGCACGACTTCGCCGACTCGGCCCTTCGAGTGCATTACCCGGTCGGCGATGCCGATCTTGGCCGATCCGGAGATCGACCGTGCTGGTCCGAGCAGGTGGACGAGAGTGGTCAAGTAGTACGGGCCCATGTCGAACAGCGGACCCGCGCCCGGTCCGTAGAAGCTCTCGGGGTTCGGATGCCACCATTCCGGTCCGAAGCCCAGCATGAAGCCGTTCGCAGCGATTGGCTCGCCGATGAGCCCGCGGTCGATCGCCGCTCGTGCCGCCTGCAGACCCGCGCCGAGGAACGTGTCGGGTGCGCAACCGAGGCGGAGACCTCGCTCACTGGCGAGCTCCACCAACGAGCGACCCTCTTCGAAGTCGATGCCCAACGGTTTCTCGCTGAATACCGGCTTGCCTGCCTCGAGGCAGAGACGGCTGACGCTGGCGTGCGCGCCAGGGGGAGTGAGGTTGACAACGGCGTCGATGGAGCCGTCGACGAGCATGTCGGTCAGTTCCAGAGCGACGCTGCCATATCTCTCGGCGAACTTCTCGGCGCGTTCTGGAATTCCATCCGCGAAGGCGGCGACTTCGATCCATGGGAACTCGCTGAGAGTCTTCGCGTAGGCCGGAGAGATGTTCCCGCAGCCGATGATTCCGATTCGGCTGGTTCTCACTTCCGGCCCTGTGAGAGGCCGCTGTCTACGAGATACCGATAGCTGTCGGCGATGGCCGTGAGCATGTCGGTCGCGCATCTGTCAAGTTCGACGATGTGCCACGTCGCCGTGGGCGCTGACGTGAGAATGGCGGGTATGTCGAGGGTGCCAGACCCGACGGCGACCATCGGATTCTCCGGGGCGTCGCACGGGCCATCTTTGACATGGAGCAACCAAAGCCGGTCGCCGAGATCGGCGATGACCCGCCGCGGATCGGCACCGCCGAGCGTCGTCCAGTAGATGTCGAGTTCGGCGAAGACGGTCGTGTCGAGGCGCTCGATCAACGCCGACCATGCTGTCTGGCCATCGAGGATCGTCTGGAACTCCCACCAGTGATTGTGGTACCCGAGTGATACGCCGCGGGACCTGGCAATGTCGTTGGCCTTGTTCAATGCGTCGGCGGAAGCGTTTATCGCGTCCAACTCGGCGAAACGCTCGGGCGGTATGAAGGCGCACACGGCGACGTCGCAGCCGATCTCCTGGAGGTCGTCGAGAGCGGCGTTTAGCCCGTCCGGTGACAGGTCGGTCAAATGAGCGCTCGGGGTCACGAGCCCCGAATCCTCGACAATGGCGGCGTACTGCTTGGGCGTGAGGTCATGGAATCCCGCGAGCTCGACGCCGACGAACCCGACCTCGCCGAGCCTCCGAAGGACGCCTTCGAAGTCTTTGGATGCCTGGTCGCGAAGTGAGTACAGCTGAACGGAGATCGAGGGTCTATCGGTGCTCATTCACAGCTTCCTTCGAAACGACGAGACCCAACAACCTACAGGCCAAGGCCGAACATCAGCAGTACAAGGCCTTCGATGAACAGGCACGCGGAGCAGAACTGTCAGGACGAGAATCGTCGCTGAATCCGACGATCTCTACGCGTACTAACTTGACGCTCCAACAGATGATTAACCGGGACTGGAGCTCTCATGGCACACACCCCACTTCTCTCGGCGCTACAGCGCGCAGTTGACAAGGTTGCAGGCGACGACGTCGAGGCTCGGCCTGACGTTCCCGATCCGAAAGTCTCAACGAGCCGGCGTACGTTCCTCGGGGGTGCGCTGGCGACCGGAGCTGCGGTCGCGTGGGGATTGGGGGAGGGGTTTCCGGCGGCCGCTGCAACGGCGCCGCGCATCGTGGTGATCGGCGGCGGGCTCGCCGGGCTCAGCTGCGCCTACCAGTTGAAGACGGCCGGGTACTCGGCTCAGATCTACGAAGCGTCGGATCGCGTAGGCGGCCGGTGTTGGTCGATCAATGGGTTCTTCAACGGCGGGCAAGTCGCCGAGCACGGCGGAGAGTTGATCGACCAGGGTCATACCGCTGTACGACAGCTTGCTCAGGCGCTGGGGCTGCAACTCGACAACTTGCTGAGCTCCGAGGCAAACGGCACCGAGCCGCGGTTCTACTTCGACGGCGCACCATACAGCTACACCGACGCCACCAATGACATCAAAGGCATCTGGCAGAAGATCAAGAGTGATGTGCAGGCCGCGAGCTACCCCACCTTGTACACCTTGTCGACTCCGCGGGGCCGGGAGCTCGTCAGCATGTCGATCGTCGATTGGATCAACGAGAGCGTGCCGGGTGGGATGTCGTCGCGACTCGGACAGCTGCTCGCTGTCGCGTACAACATCGAGTACGGCGCGGAACCGCAGAACCAGAGCTCACTGAACTTGCTGTATCTGCTCGGGTACTCGGGGCAGGGTCAGCTGCGCATCTTCGGCAAGTCGAACGAGAAGTACCACGTCGTGGGCGGTAACGATCAGATCGCACAACGGCTCGCCGACCGCCTGTCGGGGCAGATCAACAAGGGTTCCTCGCTCGTCGGCATCACCCGGCGCGCAGATGGCACCTTCGCTCTTGGTCTCACGCAGGGCGGGAACAGCGTTACCGTGAACGCCGATCACGTGGTGCTGGCGTTGCCATTTTCGATATTGCGCAACCTCGACATCTCCAAAGCCGGATTCTCGCTGGTGAAACTGCGTGCGATTCGCGAGCTCGGCATGGGGACGAACTCGAAGCTGAACGTGCAGTTCACCGAGCGGATCTGGCGTACGCAAGGGATGAACGGTGACTCCTTTTCGGACACCGGCTACCAGAGCACGTGGAAGTGACGCGGGCCCAGCCCGGTACCAGCGGCATTCTCGTCGACTACACGGGCGGGGATATCGGTGCCAGCTTCGGCAGCGGTACAGCCGTGCAACGGGCGAAGGCCTTCACCACCCAGATCGAACCTCTCATGCCGGGAATATCGGCGGCGTTCAATGGCAAAGCGTACGTCGACTACTGGCAGGCGAACCCGTACACGAAGGGTTCGTACTCGTATTGGAAGGTCGGGCAGTACACCGCCTTCGCAGGGGCCGAGCGAGAGCGCTCCGGCAACTGCCACTTCGCTGGGGAGCACACATCCATCGACTTCCAGGGCTACCTCAACGGTGCAGTGGATTCTGGCTACACCGCAGCGGCGGAGATTCTGGCG
>JANMMQ010000585.1:0-2988 GCA_031373465.1 Ilumatobacteraceae bacterium
GACGATGATGCGGTCGGCGCGGCGATCGGTCGAGAGTCGGTGGGCAATGATGATGGTGGTGCGGCCGACCATCAGGTTTTCGAGTGCCTCAATGACGAGGCTTTCGGCTTGGGCGTCCAGAGCGCTGGTGGGTTCGTCCAAGATGAGTATGGGGCTGTCTCGTAGGATTGCTCGGGCTATGGCGACGCGTTGGCGTTGTCCGCCTGACAGGTCGGCTCCTCGTTCCCCTAGCACTGTGTTGAAGCCGTCGGGGAGACGGTCGACGAACTCGTCGACGCGGGCTTGGACGGCAGCGTTGGCGACCTGTTCGGGTGTGGCCCCGGGCCGTCCGCAGGCGATGTTGTCCCACAACGACGTGCGAAACAGGATCGAGTCTTGGAGGACGAGGCCAATTTGTGGACGGAGGGAGGCGAGGGTGTAGTCGCGGATATCGACCCCGTCGACGCTGACGGTGCCTTGGTCGGGGTCGAAGAAGCGAGGGATGAGCGAGGCGAGGGTGGACTTGCCTGATCCGGTAGGACCGACAATGGCGACGGTCTCGCCTGCGTAGATCGTTAGACAGGTGTCGACGAGCACGGGGTCGGTGCCGTAGGCGAACGAGACGTGGTCGAAATCGATGCGGCCCCGAAATGGCTGTGCCGGGGTGGCGGTCGGGCTGTCGGCGACGTCGGGTGTGCGGGCGAGTATGGCATCGACTCGTTCTCCGCAGGCTTCTCCTCGGCTGACGTTGAAGGTGAGCTTGGAGAGCGCCTTGACCGGGACGTATAGCTTGGTGAGATAGGCGAGGAAAACCAACAGAACGCCGACGGTCATACGACCGTCGATGACGCGTTGGGCGCCGACGGCGATCACAACGGCACGCGCCACGGCACCAGCGACATCCACAAGCGGGCCGAGGCGGGCTTGGTGGCGGATGGCGTCGAGGTTCGCAGCCAGGCTTTCATCGGTGCTCTGCACGAATGCTGCGTTCGTCTTCTTCTCAAGTGAGAAGGCCTGTACGACTTGGATCGCGGCGAGGCTTTCGGCCGCGATCCCGGCGACCTCACCGTCTTTGGCTCGTGCTTGACGCGAGGCACGCTTCATCTCGTGGGTCGAGTGGTAGATCGACCACACCATCAGGGGCGCGACCACCAAGGCCAACATCGCGAAGACGGGGTCGACCGCAAACATCACGGCGAGCATGCCGATGACCAACAAGACGTTCGGGACCAACACCGCCAAGGCTTGGACCATCAGGTCTTGAAGACGGTCGACGTCTCCGGTGACGCGGCTGGTGAGGTCGCCGACGGTTTGTCGGTGATGAAATCGAAGTGAAAGCCGTTGGAGATGAGCGAACGTCTCGGCACGAATGTCGTTGCCAATCCTTTGACCGGTCCCGTCCATCAACCGCGTCGAGGCGAAGTCCGCTAGCGCGCTCAGACCCACGAGGGCTATGAGAGCGATCACAGCAGTGATGATCAGCGCGGTAGGCGACCAGGTCGCCGGCAGAACAGCCGCGATGGGGCTGGATCGTGCTCCACGCTTCGGAGCCAGGACATGATCCACCAGCAGCGCCAGCGGCCACGGCTCGGCCAACCCGATCACGATCTGCACGACCGCCAAGGACGTGCCAGCCGTGAGACGCATTCGATACGGCCGCACGAAGCGACCAAACCGGCGAAACGTGGAGATCACGCCGCGATCTCCCGCGCGCATGGAAGAGAGGCCAACACCTCTTGATCGCGCCGCTTGGTGAGTAGACCCATTGCTTCGCCATACGGCGCCCAACGCACCTCGTCGACCTCGCCCGAAGCGACGGCCACACCCTCACCCGGGATCATGGCCCAGTAGCGAACGTGTTTGGCTCGTCCGTTTCGGTCCCGGTAGGTGACCTCGACGAGCTCGTCGCCCGGCTCGCAGACCAGGCCGGTCTCCTCGGTCACCTCACGCAAAGCGCACGCCTCCGCTGACTCGTCTGGTCGGCACTTTCCTTTGGGAAGTGACCAGTCGTTGCGATTCAGTCGATGTACGACCAATACCTCGAGCGCGAGCCCCTTGCGCCGCCAGACCACCCCGCCGGCCGCCTCGATGACGTATCCCGCGGGCGGGGTAACCGTTGCCGCCTCGGCAGCAGCCACCTTGGCCACGAGAGCCGGCAACCGCTGAGCAACCTTGAGAGAGCGCGACAGTGCGACTTCCGTCAACCGATCGAGCACCCTGACGTCGACGCTCGCTTCCGGTCGCGATTCCAACACTCGCCGCGCCACCACCGCCGACCTTGCTGGCCACAGGGCGGTCGAAAGCTGCCCGCACGACGACGCAAGCTGCCGTGCCGCTTCACCGAGGACTGGAACCGAAGCCTCGGCGGCGAAGGCCGCCTTCTCCGCCCACACCGCCAGTTCTTCGACCCCGTCATCGCACGCCGTGGCCGCGCTCGTGCACACCTGACGCCAATGCCGGCGCAAGAACCCGGGCACAACCGTGCTGGCAGCAAGTTCGGCGGCAACTCCGACGTCACAGTCGATGCCCCCAGCGAGGCCTGCGAGAATGCCATCGGCTGCCAGCGCATCGACGGCCGACGATCGAAGAGAAACCGCCGCGTCAAGACGCGCGATCCACATCGCCAGCCTCGCGCGGTCAGCCCCTTTCACCGCGCCCGACCACGAAATCAAAGCAACGTGATAAGCGTCAACCAGCTCAGCGGCAGTATCCAGCTCCAGAAGAAACACCCGAAGATCGTCAACCCGGACACGGTCGAGAACCGGACGAAACGTACGCAGATCGGCTCGCAAACGCCGCGCCGCATGCCGCAACGCAACCACCGCCTGAGGGCTCTGCCCGCCATCGCGTACAAACACCAAACTCGAAATCAAATCGATGGCATCAGCGGTGACCACCGCGGCCGCGAACTCACCTGCCGACATTTCCGAGTCGGGTTCGCATATGCGCTGGCCCGCGCGTCCTAGCAGTTCCACCCCTGACATGATCCGTCCCATTCGCGTGCCTGCC
>JANMMQ010000049.1:0-17939 GCA_031373465.1 Ilumatobacteraceae bacterium
ATCCGTCACGACCGCTCCCGCGAGCACGGCGCGTTCGCCAACGCTGGCGGTCGACCCTCCAGAACCAACGCTGCCTAACCCGCGAACGAGTGGAACACAACTACCGGAGCCAAACCGGAACACGGGTACCGGGACTTGACACGGCGCGGCCGGATGTGTCTGGCGACTGTGTCTGGCGACCACCAGTCGAACCGGGAGGAACACCACCGGCGCGGATACGCGCCGAGGCAAGGACTTCAACGTGAGCAGATCTACTGGCCGCCAGTGGGCAGAACTGTTGGCCACCAACGGGCAGTTTCGTGACCGCCTATTGGCAGGATCTCATGGCCGCCGACAAAGGGGTTCGACTCGTTCGAACACGCAGGCCCAGTGGACGTGTCGGTCGAGCATTACAACCGTGAACGACCGCATCAATCGCTCGGGATGATGACCCCGTGGGATCGTTTCAGCTCGCCCGCAACGAACCGGCAGCACCGCCCATCAAATCGGCGGCGGATCCGACCGGGTCGATGCCGCCGTCGGCGAGCACTCGCACGTGTCGACGTCAGGCGCGAAAGTTCGGCCCATTGGTTTAAGTCGGCGCGGCGAGGGTATGAGTGCGAGTGTCCGGGAGGGCCTGTGCGCCTCGGTAGTCTCGTCCCCGCTACCCGGGGCCGCTCTCCCGGACCATGGACGAGCGAGTTGGCTCAGTCTGGGCATGACCGACGTCAGCTGCCGCGTGATCCGGTCCAAAAACGAGTGCCGAACACGCCGAAACCGCCCGAGGTATCGCCGACGCTAGTGAACGTCTGCGGCGCGTACTCGTCGATTTTCGCTTCTGTCGTCGCTGACGACGGGCCAGCAGTACCCGGCACGTTGATCGTTCAAACGGGCCGGCGAGAGTTCGCCCGTTCGTGGCTCGGCTCTCAAGATGTTGCTCGCAGCTGCGATGATGACCTCATGGCAATCGATTTCACTCTGTCCCCTGAACTCGAAGACATCCGGCTTCGCGTCAGAACATTCATCGATGAGGTCGTGAAGCCGGGCGAAACCAAGATGGGCAACCCGGAGAAGATGGATCGCAAGGAGTACCTGTCGTTGCTGCTCGCCATGCGACAGGCCGCGAAGGATGCCGGCCTGTGGCTGCCGCAGATGCCCAAGGAGTGGGGCGGCATGGGGCTCGGTCACGTCGAGCTGGCGCTGGTGCAAGCCGAGGCGGCCAAGTCCTCGTACGGCCCATTCGTACTGAACTGCCAGGCGCCCGATGAGGGCAACATGCACACCCTGTTGCACTGGGCGACGCAGGATCAGAAGGAGAAGTACCTGCGGCCACTGTGCGACGGTCACAAGATGAGTTGCTTCGCGATGACGGAGCCAGAGGTCGCCGGCAGCGATCCAACTCTGATCCGTACGACCGCAGTCCGAGATGGCGACGAATGGGTGATCAACGGTCACAAGTGGTTCATCTCCAACGCTCGCAGAGCCGCATTCGCGATCCTCCTGGCTCGGACCGAGGACAACCCCGATCTGCCGCAAGCTGCGAACACGGCCTTCATCGTCGACATCCCCTCCCCGGGATGGACTCGGGTGCGCGAGGTCGAGACGATGCACGGTGGAACGGGCCACAGCGAGATCGTGATCGAAGACCTCCGTGTACCGAACGCGAACATGCTCGGTGGCCGCGGTCAGGGCCATCTCCTCGGTCAATACCGATTGGGTCCGGCAAGGCTCGCGCACTGCATGCGCTGGATCGCCCAGGCCGAGACTGCGCTCGACATGATGGTCGACCGATCGCTGTACCGCTACTCGCACGGCTCCGTGCTGGCCGAGAAGCAGGGCATCCAATGGATGATCGCCGACTCGACGATGGAGCTCTATCAGGCCAAGTTGATGGTGCTCCACGCCGCCTACAGGATCGATCGCGGCCTCGACTTCAAGTCAGAGGTGTCGATGGCCAAACACTTCGTGGCCAACATGCTCGGTCGTGTGATCGATCGCTCGATTCAAGTGCATGGCGCGCTCGGCTACTCGACCGACACGCCTCTGGCCGGCATGTACCAGCATGCGAGGTGGGCGCGCTTCGCTGATGGCGCCGACGAGGTGCATCAGATGCGAATCGCTCAACGGACGATCGCTGCATACCGCGACAGCGGCTCGACGCGAACTGCGACTGGCGATCTTCCGCTCTAGCAGCGTCAGCCAAGCAGCGTGCTGATCGTGACCGCAGCGAGACCTGCAGTCGTCAGCAGGTCGAGGATCTTGGGCAGCGCGTCGATCGTGTCGCGATGGCCGAAGTGCAAGCTGACGATTGCGCCTGCGTGTAGCTGCTTTTTGACTCGAGAAACGACCGTGCCTGCGCTGGGCTCGGTGTAGTCGAGCGAATCGATGTCATAACCGACCGAGACGGGGTACCCAGCGAGACCGGCCTCCTCGAGGATGAGCTCGGTCGGCACGTCCGTGCCCGATGGCCTGAACCACTTTCCGATCGAACCGATGAACGGCACGAGTGCCTCGCCACCCCCGACGATCTCGTCGTGCACGTCGGCACGGGACAACTTGAGCATCGATTTGTGGCTCTTGGTGTGGTTGCCGAGCTCGTGACCGTCGTCGACCGCTCGATGTCCGAGCTGCGGGTTGGCGGTCAGCCAGTCTCCGATCGCGAACAGCGTCGACGTCGTGCCGGTGGCCTTCAGCAGATCGAGCAACTCGCCGACCAACGTCGCATTGCCACCGAGGTGGAAGGTCAACGCGACGTTGTTGGCGGTGGTTGGTCCGTGATCGACATACGTGGCGGGACTGGTGACGAGTTGTTGCGCGGTGGTGTCGCTGACCTCGGTCGTGATGATGTCGGTCGTTGAAGTAGCGAGTGTCGTGATGGACGTCTCAGCGACCGTCGACGTCGAGGTTGCGGGCGACCCGGTCGTCGGGGACTCTGTCTCAGACGTTGTGTTGGCGGCCGATGTTGCGGCGCGGGATGCGGGTCGGGTTTCCGCCCACACTGCGACGCCGGCCATTCCGGCGAGGAACGTTCCTCCGCCCAACAGGAGCTGTCGTCGCCCGAACAACGGTCGGCGTCGATCGTGCGTGCTCATCGATAGTTGCCGGTGTGGCCGAGTGAGTATCGCCCGGGCTGAGGGAAGACCGCCAGACCGTGCGGACCGCTTGGCACGGGAATGGTGGCCAGGAGCTCACCGGTGGTCGTGTCGAAGACATAGACCTCGGCGTCCCACCGACCCGAGAGCCACAGTCGCTTACCGTCCGCCGACACGCCGCCCATATCGGGTGACCCACCGTCGGGTATCAGCCACGTCGCCACGACGGTGTCGGTCTTCGGATCGACCACGCTGACCGATCCTTCGCCAGGCCTCGATCTCCTGCCTGTATCGTGTGCGGTTCGCCCGCGGTTGGTCACGTACACCAACGAGGCATCCCGGCTCGGGTAGATCCCGTGCGGGCCAACCCCTGTCTCGATCGATCCGACGACGGAGGTGCCATCTGCGTCGATGATCCAGACGCAGCCGTGCTCCATGTCCGCCACGTAGAACTTCTTTCCGTCCGGCGCCAATCGCAGATCCTGCGGCATCGAACCCTTCTCGAGCGGCAACACGTTGAGGATCTCGCCTGTCGCTGTGTCCACTTTGAGGAGGTCGCCCGAGAACTCACAAGTCGCCAAGAACCATGCGCCGTCCACTGACCAATCGGCGTGGTTCACCCCGTCGCAAGGAACGGGCACCGACATGCGCCGCTTCCAGGTCAGGGGATCGTAGAAGTCCATGCGGTTCATGCGTTCGGCCATGACGATCGCGGTCGAGCCATCCGGTGTGAAGTACAGGTTGTAGGGCGCACCGACCGGGATCGAGGCACCCTTCTCCCCAGTGGTGGGATCGATCTCGACCAGTCTGTTGGCGGCGCTGACCGTCGCGTACAGCTTGGTGAGATCCCACGACGCGACGACGTGTTGCGGGAGCTTGCCGACCGTGTAGTGATTGACGATCTGCATCGTCTCCTGATCGATCACCGTCACAGACCCGTCGCCGTTGCTCGGGACGTAGACGTAGTTCTTGGCGTTCGCAACGGCGGGGCTCATCTGGCCCACTCCCGTGTGTGAGTACACGCCAGGGACGGTCGTCGTGGTCGTCGGGGCGAGCGTGGTGGTCGTGCTGGTCGTGCTGGTCGTGAGAATGGTTTCGGGCTCGTCTGTGCCGACGACTTCGGTTTCGTCCGGAGTCGTGGGAACGATCGACGACGATGTCGTCGTTGCTGGCTCAGTGACCGTCGGCGTCGCACGCGATTTCGACGCGCATGACGTGACGATGACGAGCGCGCTGAGCACCAAGCACGTGGACCTCCGACGACAACGATGGCGCCGGTCGAAGGTTGCCATTGATACGACCGTAGAGCCTGGCACCGATCAGCCGGTGTCGCTCACGGTAATTCCTCGGTAAATCACGGATGTCGGCGGCGGGCGGAACCGTGTAGCACAAAGCGATGATGTGTCCTGGCTGATCTGTGCCGGACGGCGACGGTGTGCGCGGTGGTGGTCCGCAACGGTGTCGTCATCGACGCCCCCGGCGAACTCAACCTCGGTCGCATCACCCGGGTCGCCAAACCGCGCCCAACGCCGCGCCTTGGGTGCGCTGTACGCGACGTGCGCGATCCCGGGCTGTGATGTGCGCTACTCGCGGACCAAATTGCACCACGTCATCTGGTGGCGCCACGACGGGCGCACCGACTTGTGCAACCTGTTGCCGGTATGCGCGCGACACCACCACAACGTCCACCACGATGACTGGGTACTGACCCTCACACCCGACCGCACGCTGACCATCCAGCTACCAGACGGACAGATCATGACCACAGGCCCACCCAAGCGCGTCGCCGCCGGAGGGCCGCCGTCAAAGTGGCGGCGCGAAAGTGACGAAAGGCGATGATTGTCGCTGGCTACACGCGCCTCGGCGCGGCCTCGCAAGCGAGTCGTGGTCGTTCAGCGGGTTGTCAGCCGCGTTGTCAGCGCGTGGTCAGCGCGTGGTCAGCGGCGTCGGTGCGGGGACTTCCCAGCTCTCGGGCATCTTCGAGAAGTCGAAGAACGGCTCCTCGTCGCCGGCTGCGACCGCGTCTTCGATCTGGTCGTAGAAGCCTCGGCCGGTCTCCTCCGCGAATGTGATGTGCACTTCGTCCGCATCACTCAGCGTTGGGCGCTGGACGTACTCGGGGAACGTCGCCTCGGCGGCATCGCCTTCTGAGTAGCCGCGCGCGAACATCTGCTTGAGGACCCCGAACCCATCGTTGCGGACGAGGGTTCCGCCGCGGGCGGACCCGCCGAGCTCGCGCATGTGGCTCTGGAACTTCTTGAGGTCGTAGGTGTCGTAGGCCACGTGTTGGCAGGCGTGATCGCCATGGCGGTCGACGAACTTCGTCACTTGCGACTTCTTGGCCCGATCAATGCCTTCGATCAGAGCAACACCGAAGTCGCCGTAGTCGATGCACCAGATCTTCATGCTGCTGTCCGGATCGCCGGGGCGAACGTCGTCGATTCGATTGATCAACGTGCCGCCCTCGACTTCGATGTGGAACCATGCCCACTTCTCGATGGTGCCCGCTTCGCAGGCGTAGGTGATGTGATCGACCTTTTTGATGAACGACATCTCGTAATCAAAGCAAGATGTTCAGTAATCATCAAGTGTCGTTGTCTTATTGCAGTATGATCCGTCTGAGCTGATCATCATGATCAATACTAGGGTACGTACTCCAGCGCAGGTTGCGCATGTTGGATAGTGGTCCGTCCGTGCTCGATTCACTGGACCGGCGCCTCATCGGCCGGCTGCGCACGGAACCGCATTCGACCATCTCCGATCTGGCGCGCGTACTGCAGTGCGCCAGAGGCACTGTGCTGACCCGGCTCCGTCGCCTCGAGGAACGAAAGGTGATCGTCGGCTACGGCCCCGACATCGACCCGGCCGCCGCGGGGCTCGGCGTGCTGGCCTTCACGACGCTGGCCATCTCGCAGGGCTCACACAACCGCGTCGTGGCCCACCTGCGCACGATCCCCGAGATCCTCGAGATCCATACCGTCACCGGCTCGGGTGACCTCCTGGTGCGGATCGTCGCCCGATCCAACGACCATCTGCACCTGATCTTGCAACGAGTCGTTTCGTCTCCCGATGTGAACCGCACCGAGACACAGTTGGCATTGAGCAGCACGGTGCTGCGGACGCTCGCCGATCTGGTCGCCGATGCGTGACCGGAGCTACTCAGTGATACCGAAGACGGCTCGGAAGCGATCGAGGTTCTCTGTCGACGGACGCAGCGGGTCGTAGTCGGGTTCAGGCAGCGGCTGAACCACGTCCCAGTGTTCAGCCATCATCCCCTCGGCGTCAAACCGAAGGAAATCGGCAATCACGACGGCCGGCAGCAACTTGTGCAGGATGACGAAGTCGCCGCTCGCGAAGAGTTGGAATGGCCGCCACTGGCGTCGACCCGGCCGCTTCCACGCCACCTCGTGGAGGTAGTGACGCAGGCCTTCGCGACCTTGACCGATCCCTGGAGTGTGTTGGATGTAACCCTCGGCAACGTACCGGTCGACCAACGACAGATCGTCACCGTGCATGCAGTCGCTCATGAAGTGCAGAACGACTCGCTCGTTCTCGGAGAGGTCGTCGCGTTGGCGTGGATCCCACGGGTTGTCGAACATGGTCGATGAGTTTCCCAGAGGTACGGTGTCGCGACCGATCCGGGGAGGGCACAGGTGAGGGCTGCGGTAGCCAAGGGCATCAGCGAAACCGATCCTCTGTCGATGCTCGAGTTGCGCGACGACTGGCCAGTCCCCATGGCGCCAGAAGGGCACATCGTGGTTCGCGTCGGTGCGACGTCGATCAACATGCACGATCTCTGGTCGATGCGCGGCGTCGGTGTGCGCGCTGACCAGTTTCCGATGGTGCTCGGATGCGACATCGCCGGTTGGGACGAGCAGGGCAACGAAGTCGTCGTGTCGGGTTCGTTCGGCAATCCCGATGCGGGTCACGGTGACGAATCACTCGACCCGAATCGGGCGCTGGTGTCGGAGCGGTTTCCTGGCGCGTTCGCCGAATACACCATCGTCCCCATTCGAAACCTTGTCCCGAAGCCTGCCTTCATGACGATGACCGAGGCGGGCTGCATCACGGTTGCGTGGACCACCGCCTTCCGCATGCTGTTCACCCGCGGCGGCGCGGAACCTGGCGAGACCGTCCTCATCCAAGGTGCAGGCGGTGGAGTAGCGTCGGCTGCCGCAGCGCTGGCTCGTGCGGCGGGTCTGCGTGTGATCATCGCCAGTCGGTCGGCTGACAAACGCAATCGGGCATTGGTCCTCGGCGCGCACGAGGCTGTCGAGCCCGGAGCCCGGCTGTCGGCGCCCGCTGACCTCGTGATCGAAACCGTCGGCGAGGCGACTTGGAAGCACAGCCTGCGCAGCGTGCGTCCGAGTGGGCGGATCGTGGTCTCGGGTGCGACGACCGGAAGCGATCCCAGCGCCGATCTCGGCAGGGTCTTCTATCGGCAGATCTCGATCATCGGTGTCAGTGGCGCCAGTCGCGTCGAGACCGAGCAACTGTTGCGGTTCATGGAAGCGAACGATCTGCATCCGGTCGTCGACTCGGTCTTTTCCCTCGATCAGATCCATGCGGCTTTCGATCGTGCCCAGCAACCCGATCTGTACGGCAAGGTGCTGATAGAAGTGAGCACATCATGAACCTCCTTCTGCCATCGCTGGTCGGCGAGTTCGGCGATCATGCCGCGGCGGTCACTGTCGACGGTTACGAGGTCTCGTGGGCTCAACTGGCAAGGCGATCGAGCGCGGTGGCAGAGCGCATTACCGGCATGCCAGCGGTTGCGCTGCGGGCCACGCCGACGATCGACACCGTTATAGGCGTCGTTGCCGGGTTGCTCGCGGGTGTGCCGGTCGTCCCGATCCCCGCCGACGCCGGGCCGATGGAGCGTGAGCACATGCTGCGCGACTCCGGGGCTGGCGCGACCATCGGTGATCCGCAGTGGGACGAGGTCACGTTGCCCAAGGTGCCAGTGGGTGGCGAGTCCGAGTGGTTCGGAGCCGAGCCGCCCCCTGAGTCCACTGCATTGATCATGTACACGTCCGGCACGACCGGGCTGCCCAAGGGTGTGGTGCTGTCGCGTCGGGCGGTGGAAGCCGATTTGGACGGCTTGTCCGACGCGTGGCAATGGTCGCCCGACGACACGTTGGTGCATGGCTTGCCCCTGTTCCACGTTCACGGGTTGGTGCTCGGTGTGCTCGGCCCGCTTCGGGTCGGATCACGACTCGTTCATACGGGAAAGCCAACCCCGCAGGCCTACGCGGCGGCTGACGGTTCGATGTACTTCGGTGTGCCGACCGTGTGGTCGCGGATCTGCGCCGAGCCGGCGCTGGCCTCGGCATTGCGCGGAGCACGACTGGTGGTCTCGGGCAGCGCGCCACTACCGGTCGCGGTGTTCGAGCAAATGCAAGCGCTGATCGGCCAAGCGCCGGTGGAGCGCTACGGCATGACCGAAACCTTGATCACCGTCTCCACTCGCGCTGGCGGCGAACGTCGACCCGGCTGGGTCGGCCTTGCGATCACCGGTGTCGAGAGCAGGCTGGTCGATGACAACGGTGATGTCATGGCTCGCGACGGAGCGACGATCGGTGAGCTGCAGATCCGCGGCGCGACGATGTTCGACGAATATCTCAACCGTCCCGACGCGACCGCCGCGTCGTTCGACGGGGAGTGATTCAAAACAGGTGATGCCGCTGTGATCGACGAAGGTGGGTTCCATCGCATCGTCGGCCGACAGTCGATCGACATCATCAAGACCGGTGGGTTCAAGGTCGGCGCCGGCGAGGTCGAGGCGGCGTTGCTGACCCATGCCGACGTGACCGAGTGTGCGGTCATCGGCGTCAGCGACCCTGATCTCGGGCAGCGAATCGTCGCGTTCGTCGTCGGCCGAGACCTCGATGGCGCAGCGTTGATCAACCATGTCGCCGCACTCTTGTCGGTCCACAAACGACCACGCGAAGTTCGCGTCGTCGACACGCTGCCGCGCAATGCCATGGGCAAGGTGCAAAAGACACTGCTGACCTGAGGTTGTAGTCGAAGTCCGGACGAGCCCTACACGACGGCTACACGAACCTGGTGATGAGGTCTCCGATGCCTTCGATCGTGCTGGTCAGCTCGTCGCCGGGATGCAGGAACCGCGGTGGTTTCCGGGCGTAACCAACGCCCTCCGGCGTACCGGTGAAGATCAGGTCGCCGGGCATGAGAGGGCACACGCCTGAGAGATATTCGATCAGCACTGGGATGTCGAAGATCAGCATCGAGGTGCGCGACGACTGCAGGGTCTCGCCCGCCAGCGTGCTGTGGATCGCCAGGTCGAGCGGATTGTCAAGCTCGTCGAGGGTCACCAGCCACGGCCCGGTCGGTCCGAAGCCGTAGCGGGACTTCCCAAGGCTCCACTGAGGTGCCGGGCCCTTGCGCTGCAGAACTCGATCGGACAGGTCCTGGCCGATCGTGTACCCGGCGACGTGCGACATGGCGTCGGCGGCGGAGACGTGGTAGGCGTCGTGCGAAATAGCGACGACGAGCTCGATCTCCCAGTCGGTGTCGACCGGCAACTCGACCGCATGGGACGGCCCGACGATGCAGCTTGGCCACTTGGTGAACACCGTCGGTTCCTCGGAGACGCTGAAGATGCCCTCCTCGGCGTGGGCCCGGTAGTTCAATCCGATCGCGAAGACTTGCGGTGGTCGCGGAACGGGCGCATTCACCTGCTGCAGGTCGACGTCGCCAGCACCACGGGCGTTGATCGACTGACCCCACTGGACCAAGCTCTCCCAATCCTCGAACATGCGCTGCGGGTCGGGCGAGAAGCGGTTGTCGCTGGCAGTCGCGACGTCGACGACGGCGCCACCGACGAATGTGCTGAGGCGGTCGGCGAGATTGAACAAGCGCATGGACAGAGAGCATATGCACCGACGGTGTGCAGCTCATCTGTCGACTATTCGTGCTGCCGCAGTACTGTCGGGCGATGCGCGTCGGTGTTGATATCCCTTACTTCGCTCATGCGGTCGAGATTCGTGACTACGTCCAGGCAGCGCAGGACCTCGGATATGCACACCTCGCATTTTCCGAGCACGTGGCGTCATCAAGTGCCTCCGAGTTTCCTCCCGGATTGTCGTTCGACGAGCCATGGCACGAGTCGTTCACCCTGCTCGCGTTCCTTGCCGGGGTGACGGAGCGGATCGAGTTGAGCACGGGGATGATGCTGCTGCCCCTCCGTCCCGCCGTCCTTGCGGCCAAGCAGGCTGCGGAGGTGGACCTCTTGAGCGGTGGTCGTTTGCGGCTCGGCGTCAGTGTCGGTTGGCAACGGCGCGAAATGGAGGCGGTCGGTGTCGATCCGTCCACTCGGGGGGCGCGGATCGAGGAGCAGGTCGAGGTGATGCGCCTGCTGTGGACACAGCCTCTGGTGACGTATCACGGCAACCACGTCGTCGTCGACGACATCGCGCTCCACCCGCGACCTGATCGGGCCATCCCGATCTGGATGGGCGGCGGCAACTTCGACACAGGGGGGAGGCCGCGAGAGGTGACGATCAAACGTGCTGCCCGTCTTGCCGACGGGTTCAAGGTGATGGCACCGCTTGCGACCAACCTCGACGCCATGCTGGGGCTGATCGATCGCATGCGAACTGCGGTGGCGACTGCCGGCCGCGACGTCGACTCTTTCGGGCTGGAAGGGCGCCTGGTCACTCACGTCACGCCGCCCGATCAATGGGCTGCCCACGTCAGCGCGGTGCGCGGGGCCGGGGCCTCGCACTTCGGCATCGCCAATCGCATCGTTGGCGGCACCGTCGCCGATCAGATCGCCTTGATCACACGCGTCGCCGATGCGACCCGCGCTGAGTGGGACGATTAATTACACATTTCTTGTCGACAGTCGGATTTAGTGTGTGTATTCTGGTGGCGGTATGAAGATCGAGTTTTTCCACACGATGAACTACTGGGGCCCGAACCACGGCGACTCGTGGCCCGCCCCGCCCCGGATCTGCGAGACCGAATGGGTCAGTGCCACGATCGAGCACGGGCTCGTGGAGTGCGCTGCGGCGCTCGATGCCGGCTTCGACGCGCTCAACTTCGCCGAGCACCACTACTCGCCGAAGCAGCTGACACCAAACCCGATCATCTTCGCTGCCGTTGCGGGGCGACGATTCCCCAATGCGCAGATCGGCGTGTTCGGAACGGATCTACCCCTGAACAACCCGGTGCGCATCGCCGAGGAATACTCGATGCTCGACAACCTCCTGGACGGCCGTCTGCGAATCGGCATGCTGCGTGGTACACCAAACGAGTACCTCACCTACGGCTCCAACCCGTGGGAGTCGCGTGAGCGCTACGAGGAAGGCACTCTGCTGATCAAGGCGTGCTTCACCGAGCCGGAACCATTCGGCTGGGAGGGTCGCTTCTATCGCTTCCGCAACATCGCTGTGTGGCCGCGGCGCGTTCAGGATCCGCATCCGCCAATCCTGATCTCAGGCAACAGCAAAGATGGTGCGATCTTCGCCGGCAGGCATGGCCTCAACCTCGGCTTTTCCTACATGCCTGCCGAGAAGTGCGCAGCGCACGCGGAGTTGTATCGCCAGGCTGCTGCCGAGGCGGGCTGGGAACCGACCGCCGACAACCTCCAGTACCGGCACTTCATGTACGTCGCAAACACCGATGAAGAGGCCGCAGAGACAATGAGTGCGCTCGGTGCAGGCGGTGGGTTGATGAGTCTCTTCAAAGGAGCAACTCCGGACATGATGCTGACGATGGCGCAGATCGGCGCGGCGCTGGGCGGCGTCCCGAAACACGTCGTCATCGATCCCTCCATGGCGCCGCCGATGGTGATGGCACCGCCGCTATACGGAAGCCCCGACACGGTGCTTTCCCAGATCGAGGAGATTTACGAGGTGCTGGGAATGGGTCGGCTCGAGGTCTCACTCGGCACGATCAATCCGCTGCCGCACGACGCGATGTTGTCGAGTCTGAAGCTGATCGGCCAAGAGGTCGTGCCGGTGCTCCACGGGATGGGGCTGTCATGACCGACACAGCGGTTCGCTCCCCGGGCCTCAGCTTCGTAGAAGGAACTGTCGATGCCGCCGGCTTCACCGTGCGTTACTACTCGGCGGGCGATGGGTCACCGGTGTTGTACCTGCCGGGGGCCGGTGGTCCGGTCATGACGTATGCGCTCGACGCACTGGCCGAACGGTTCAGGGTCATCGTGGTCGAGTACCCGGGTTGGGGCGCGCACAGCAGCGACCCCCAAACCGTCGACACCCTAGGCATCGGCGTCGCCGACTTCGATGGTCTCGCTGCCCAGATCGCCGACATCGCCACCGCCCTCGGCCTCGACCGTTTTCACCTTCTCGGCACATCGTTCGGCGGAGCATGCGCGCTGCACTTCGCCGTCAACTATCCGGACAGGGTGGAATCGCTGGTGCTCGAGGCACCGGGCAAGTTCCGCGAGGCATCGGTACATCCGTCGACGCTTGCGCCCGACGAGTTCGTCAAGGCGTTTCGATCGCATCCCGAGCGCCTTCCCCACATGCTCCCGCCCGATCCGGGATTCATGGCGAATGTGTGGCCCACGGTCGAACGACTGATGGGCGACGGCACGGACGATGAACTGCTCGCTCGTCTCGCGGATATCCCGACGCGAACGTTGATCCTGTTCGGTCGCGATGACGGCATCATCAACCCGATCAACGGCCAGCTGTTGCGGCGGACGCTGCGCAACTCCTCGCTGCAGTACGTGTTCGACGCGGCTCACGACATCCAATCCGATCGCCCTGAAGCATTCGCCGATGTGGTTGGCGACTTCTTGGCCCGCGGAATGAAGTTCCTCATCAACGATCAAGACGGGTTGATCAACCCGTAGTCGCTACCGTGGCGGCGATGAGTCGGAGTCGAGAGCGTCAGAGCTCACTTGCAGATCTCGATGTGGACACGGCAGCACGATTCACCGAGTTCGGCGAGCTCGACATGCCGCGATTTCAAATCGGTTTCCCACCACAACACTTGCTGCTTGCGCTTTTGGGCGACTACTGGTCGGGACGTTGCGAACCATTGCCTTCGGCCGCGCTGGTCGACCTGCTTGCCGAGTTCGACGTCAATCCTTCGGGAGCACGCGCCGCCCTCAGCCGACTGTCGATCCGCGGCCTGCTCGTCGGAACCAAGGATGGGCGCAACACCTTCTACCGAGTGGCCGATGGGTTCCGCCATCTGCTGCCATACGGTCCGATCCACACCCATGCCTTCGGCAAGCCGAGGCCGGAGTGGGATGGGACGTGGACGATGGTGGCATTCACGGTGCCGGAGGACCAACGTCGCCTTCGTCCGATGCTGCGTGCACGATTGCAATCCCTCGGCTTCGCCCCGCTCTACGACGGCCTGTGGGTGTCGCCTCACGCTCCCGACAAGGAGCTGGACATTGCCCTGCAGATCGCCCCGCCGCAGTCGTGCACCGTCATTCGAGGATCGGAGCTGCCGCAGAAGCAGAGGCTTTCGGTGGCCTCTGCGTGGAACCTCGACGAGCTGGGCGATTCATATGCGGAGTTCATTCGAACCTTTCGACCACTGTTTCGCCGCCTAGAGACCGGCCGGATCAGCCCCACCGAGGCGCTGGTCGGTCGCACCCGGGCCACCTATCGCTGGTTCGTGTTCGCAGTCACCGACCCGGATCTGCCCCAGGCGCTGTTGCCGAAGCGATGGCCGCGAGCTGCGGCGCACGATTTGTTCGTCAGTTTGGTCGATGGCTTGGCTGCACCTGCCGTGGAACGGGTACGCGAGATCATCGGAAAATATGACCTTGAGCTGGGCAAACGGGTTCAACTGTTGGCGTCTAAATATACTTGACACGATGACATCATTATGACATCATAGTGATGTGTAGATAGTGTCATAGAAAGGACACGATGATGTCACCCTTTTCAGCAGTCCAGAATTCATTGCCTCGTTGCGGGCCGACCGCGTTCGTCGGTTGAGCCAGGCGACCCGGCCACGACGTAGTCGCGGTCTGTTCGACGGCTTCCGTCGCGGTCGCTGAGAAGCGCACCGCCCATGCAAGTACAACCCATCGTCAACGCGGTGCAAGCAGCACTCGCCAGCCAAGGCTCGTTGGCCGCCGGTGACGTCGCAGTCGAGGAAGCCATCGACCATCTGGTGTCTGCTTTGGCACCGGCCATTCGTCAGGCCGCAATGGATCTCGCCGAGCAGGCTGCCTGCGAAGTGCGTGCCCAACTGCCGGATCGCACAGTCGACCTGGTTCTCGCGGATGGCGACCCTGCACTGCGCATCGCCGAGGCCACAGTGTCCGCCGAGTCGAGCTCGTCGGAAGAACTGGATGCTCGCATCACACTTCGCGTCCCGCCGTCGCTGAAGAGCTTGATCGAGGACGCCGCCGAAACTGCCGGCTCGTCGGTCAACAGCTGGGTGCTGGATGCGTTGTCGCGCCGGGCCCGCAAGCCACAGCAGGGTCAGGGTTTCCGTATGACACACAGCTTCGACCTGTAGAAAGAAGAAGTGGGTCAGCAGAGATGAGTCAACTGAGATGAGCCGCAACGAGCGTTGGGAAGTCGGCGAACGCCCGTCCCTCGATGTCCGAGTGCCGGTTGGCACCGTCGAGGTTTACGCCGGCGAAGCCGGTGTGATGCAACTCATGATCGATGCCAGTGACGTGGATGATTTCGAGGTGTTCAAGACCGGCGATCGCGTATCAGTGCGGCACCCGTCTCGCTGGGGGCGCCGCGGCCGCCAAACCAGGATCGTTGCACACGTTCCCGCCGGCACTGATGTCGAGCTCACCTCGACATCGGGAGACCTGCGCCTGGTCGGCCGGCTCGGTGTGGTGCGGCTACACACCGCAAGTGGCGACATCGAGATGGCCGACGCGGCACGAGTGGATGTCACCACTGCGTCTGGTGAGTTCGCGTGTGGCGATGTCGACGGCGAAGCAACAGTGTCATCGGTCTCGGGCGATTGTACCCTCCGACACATCGGGGGCAGGCTCGACGCCACGGTCACGTCGGGTGACCTCCGCGTCGACAGGTGCGACGGTGACCTGACGATCGGCTCGACCAGCGGAGACGTTCGCATTGGCTGCTGTGCGGGGTCGGACATCGCCGTTCGCTCGATCTCCGGCGATGTCCGCGTCGGGCTGCCGTCAGGCATCCGTGTCGAAGCCGAGATCGCCACACTCAGCGGGAGGGCGACACTTCCCGAGCCAGCGCCTGCATCGGATCCCGGCGACCGCCGCGCGGTGCGACTGAACCTCAAGTCCGTGTCGGGAGACATCCGCGTCGAACGCACGACGTGAGTCGCGCTTCGTAGACTTCGCCGGGCATGAATCGGCGTTGGATCGCTGCGGCGATCGTCGGGCTCGCCGCGTACCCCGCCGTCTCGTCGGCCGCCGCCTCCCGCATCGCTCCCGCCCGGGTGACGCACCCGGCGACGCGTGACATCGCATTCACACCGGACGCCAAATGCGACTTGGCGACTGCGAGGCTGTTGTCGAGCCGGCATCCGTCGAGCCGACAATTCGTGATTGTCGCATCCGACACAGCGACCTCGACGACCGCGTCTCTTCAGGTCGTAGCGAGATCGGCTGCGGGCGACTGGAGGTGTCAGGTCGCGCCAGTGGAGGCCAGGTTGGGAAAGAACGGCGTGAGACCGCTGACTGACCGTCGATCAGGCGATGGCACGACTCCCGGGGGGTCATTTCCGCTGGGCACCGTACAAGCATGGGACGGACAGCGGTTCCAGTTCTTCGGGAACCGTCCCGATCCGGGTGTGCGCGGCCCCTACCGATCGGTTCGCACCGAGGACTGCTGGGGCGCCACGCCGAATACGAGCTCGTATCAGCATCTGGTCGACTCGCCAGACTGCACGTCACCCGATGAGTGGCTGGTCCGCATCGGCGATGTCTACGAGCACGCCGCTGTCATCGGCGCCAACTTCGACCCGATCTCGGGCGACGCTCCCGGTGAGCCGGCGCTCGCGGCGGCCATCTTTCTGCACCGCAACTCGTATTCCGCGACCGGCATGTCCAGGCCGACCAGCGGCTGCGTCTCCCTGGCCGAGGGGGATCTCGAGTTGGTTCTCAGGTTGATCGACCCCGGTCTGGGGGTCCTGTTCGTCATCGGCGAGTTGGCCTGGCTGCGTACCGACGGGTAGGTCCTTGGACGCCGGGCGTTCGAACTTCCCCATCAGCCTGAACATTGCGATCGACCCGCCGAACAGCACCACGCCGACGAGGCCTGAGCCGCCCTTGCTCCCGCCGAGCGCCACCCAAACAGCGAAGAAGGTCACGAGGATGACGATCAAGGAGAGCGACTTGGCTCGCTGCTTGCCCATCCGGTCGTGGTAGGCAGCGATGAGCGCCGCTGCAAATGCGGCGCTGGCGACGATGAATACGGCCGCGAGGAGTGATGTGGCGGTATCCCCTGTGGTGGTGACGTCGGCCTGGCGGAGGCGGGCGCGTTCTTCTCGAGTCGCGATGTGGATGTTCGAGAGAGTGATGGGGGTACTCGGTTGCTGATCACCGACAGTCGGCGTTGCCGCGATCGCCTTGAGCACGCTCTTGCCGGATTCGACGAAGCCGATGGGCGTGTAGTCGGCATCGAGTTGCGTGCTCTTCGTCAGGACGAACATCAATGTCGGGACGTCGCCTGGCTTCCCGCTGTCGTACACACTGAGCGCTCCGCGAAGGTTTCCGACCTTGAGGTGTTCGACCGGCAGCCCCGCCAAGTGCGCCGCGCCCGCCGTGCCGATCACCTGCGCGTAGAACTTCGGCGCGACGCGCACCACGTTCGCGCCTTCGAAGTCGCCGGCTGCGAGAGCGATCATGAACTGCTCCACGTGCTTTGGAGCGTTTTCGGGAGCCAAGGCGACGACAATCTTCCCCTGCGGAGTCTCGACGACGATGCGCGGATTCGTCTCCGGAGGGGTATAGGCAAAGCATGGCACCGCCACGAGCAGCGCGCCGAGAGACGCGCCGAGGCACGACAGCGTGACGACGAGCGAGCGGTGTCTCATGCGCGCCCGCTGACTTCGCGCAGCGACGACGACAGGGGTGACCGCGCAGCCGGATAGTGAAGTCGCCAGATCACACCATCGACGAAGAAGTGGTGGATCTGGATTCCGGCCAGCATCACCGCCGTACTGAACACCAACGGCTTGCCAAAGTGGCTGCCGAGACGCGGCAAGGCCCAGAACAAGGCGTACCCGCCGGCGATGTTGATCGCCATCCAGCGCGTGGATTCCGTCCACACGAACTTCACCGATGGCGCGCGATGCCGGTCGGTGAGCCCCTGTTTCAATTGCACGTTCCAGGCAATCAGCAGGTACTGCAACGAGTGGAAAAACGGCACGGTGTAGGCGAATTGGCCGGCCGGTGTGGCGACGAACCAGATGTACTGAGTGAAGGCCGGTAGCAGGACGATCAGCGGTATGCGTCGGCCGCCGTTGGCGACCTTCCACATCAGCAACGCGATCGTCGCAGCCAAGGCCGTCCACATCAGCTTTGTCAACGTCTCCGGAAGCCAGGCGGGCACGCCCAGCGTCGGGTAGTTGACACCGTAGAAGGGGTTGACGTGCCGGCCGACCTCCGCCCACGCGTTCTGCACGGCAAAGGTCAAGAAGATGAACGCCGTCAGACTGCGTCGCAGCCATCCGTCGATCACGAAGCCCGCCCGTCGCGCGTAGACCATCGTGATGCCGAGGGTCTGGCCAGAGAAGTGGTACGGCGACCACAGCAGGTAGAGCTTGATGAACATGGGCGCGATCGCGTCGGGAGAGAGGTAGCAGCCGATCACCGCAGCGGTCACCACGATCGGGGTGACAACGCTCGTCAGGGGATACTGGCCGATCGACGACTTGGAGTGGTACAAGCGGTAGTTGGTC
>JANMMQ010000051.1:0-1931 GCA_031373465.1 Ilumatobacteraceae bacterium
ACACAGCCGGGTCTTCGTCGTCGAGGTCATGGGAAGGTATGCCGGCTGGATCGCCCTGAACGCCGGAGTCGCGGCGGGCGCTCATGCGATCTTGATCCCCGAGATCCCGTTCCGTCTCGAACCGGTGGCGGCGATGATCAAAGGACGAGAGGCGCGCGGCGCAAGCTTTGCGATCGTCGTGGTAGCCGAGGGAGCGATCCCGAAGGACGGTCAGCGGTCCGTTGTCGGCCAAGCCGTCGACCAGAGTGAGCGGCTCGGCGGTATCGGCCATCAGGTCGCCCAACAGCTCACCGAGCTGACCGGCAAAGAAGCGCGAACTGTTGTTCTCGGGCACCTGTTGCGCGGCGGCACGCCAACCGCACTCGATCGCCTGCTGGGCACCCGTTTCGGAGCAGCAGCCGTGCGTGCCCTCGAAGAGGGTTTCAATGGCGTGATGGTCGCCCTGAACGAGCCGCATGTCGAGTACGTCCCGTTGAAGGACGCGATCGGCTCGATGAGAACGGTGCCGCTGGATTGCGACACCGTCATGGCCGCACGCGACATCGGGATCTCCTTCGGCGACACCTGACGAAGACCATCACCGAGTGTTTCCGCGCGAACGAGTGTTTCCGACCCACCCGGGTGGGACAGAAACACTCGTATGCGGTTGTTCAGCGGCCGGTGGGGGCTGAACGTCGTCCGTTCGAGTTGCGCGCGCCGGGATGACGTGCGCCCGACCGTGACTGCTTGGCGGGGGGACCACCAGGGCGTGCACCGCTTCGCGGCCCACCGTCGCGGGAGCCGGAGGATTGACCTCGGCGCCTACCTGGCTGAGACGGACGCTGCCGTGCGGCTTGAGCGTCTTCCGGACGCTGCGGACGAGGTGCGACCTTGGGTGCTGACGGGCCCGACAGCTCGGCAAGCAATGGGTGCAGAGGGTTGACGTTGGTGACCGTTGGCGTGATGCCTGCTGCGCGTGCGAGCGAGCGCACATCGCCGGCCTGATCGGGCGTCATCACCGTTGCGACGACGCCTTCTGCGCCTGCGCGGGCAGTTCTGCCGGAGCGGTGAAGGAATGCCTTGTGCTCGGCCGGGGGATCGACGTGGATCACCAACGCGATGTCGTCGACGTGGATACCACGGGCGGCGATGTCGGTGGCCACCAGCACGCGGACCTGGCCGCTGGTGAAGTCGGCGAGGTTGCGCTCGCGGGCGCTCTGAGACAGGTTGCCGTGCAACTCCACGGCGGGAATGCCGGCAGCGCAGAGCTGCTTGGCGAGTTTCTTGGCGCCGTGCTTGGTACGCATGAACAGCAACGAGCGATCGAGCCCGCTGGCCAATGCGCTGACGACGGCCGCCTTGTCGCCCGACGAGACGGCGAGGACGTGATGGGTCATGGTGTTGATCGACGACACTTCCGGATCGACCGAATGGACCACCGGATTGGCGAGGTACTGGCGGACGAGGCCGTCTATTGCCTTGTCGAGCGTCGCCGAGAACAAGAGCCGTTGACCCCCGGACGGAGTCGCGTCGAGAATGCGCTTGACGCCTGGCAGGAAGCCGAGGTCGGCCATGTGATCGGCCTCGTCGAGCACCGTCACTTCGACAGCGTCGAGGCGGCAGTGCCGCTGACCGATCAGATCTTCGAGCCGACCGGGACAGGCGACGACGATGTCGACGCCCTGACGCAAGGCCGAAACCTGCGGGCCCTGACCGACGCCACCGTAGATGGTGGCGACGCGCAGCGACATTGCGGCTGCCAATGGGTTGAGCGATGTCATGACCTGGTTGGCCAGCTCACGCGTCGGAACCAGGATGAGCGCTCGGGGATGACCGGCTTGACGGCGGTGGCCGCTCGCAGCGAGGCGCGTGACCAGCGGCAGGGCGAAGGCGATGGTCTTGCCGCTTCCTGTCTTGCCGCGGCCGAGCACGTCGTGACCCGCAAACGAGTC
>JANMMQ010000081.1:0-5164 GCA_031373465.1 Ilumatobacteraceae bacterium
CGGCGAGCCGCGGTTCGCGGAGTGTGTTGCTGCGGGGGAGGCGATGGAACTCGCCCAAGCCGTCCAGTACGCACGCGGCCAGATCCAGCACACCCGCCTCCGACTCGACGACCAACCCTGATCACGGCCGGCTGGCCCGCACAGGTGACTGAACGTCGCCGCGAACAAGACAGCGGGTGAGCGTCGTGTGAGATGATCCTATGCGTGCCGGCTCGGGCAATGGGCCCCGGGGAACTCTCTTCCAGCAACCTGCCACCGAAGCAGATGCTCCGGTGCGCCCCAGGCTTTCTTGCGACGCGGGCACCCGGTAATCACCGCCTTCGATGCGTCGCCTCTCACCCGGCTTCCGGCGAACTGTGGTGGCCACGACCGCCCCGGGGCTGCCCCATAATGTCGTCCGATCAAGCCTGGTGGGCGTGACCTATGTGCCGTTCCGGGGCGCCTGACATATGGCCCTGTAGGACGATCGGCGGAGCAAGGCGGACCCACACCACTCCTTCGTGCGTGCGTGTCCTGGCCGGAATGTGAGTCCGTTTCAGTTGGCGCGCCTCTCAGGCGGTGCTCATGACGTGCCAGAGGGTCGCCGATGCCTGTTCGTCCTGCCCGGGTACTGCGTGCGCATATCTGTCGAACGTTGTTGAGACGCGCTTGTGGTCGAGCCGGCGCGAAACGACCACGATTGGTACGCCGGCGTTGAGCATCTCCGTCGCCATAAAATGGCGGAGGTCGTGAAGTCGGAACGGCGCTAATCCGGCGGCCCTGCGATGCCGGAGAAAGGATTTCGTCACCCGGTTCGGCTTCCACGCTGTCGCGCCGTCGTCGTCGCTGAAAATGAACGCCTCTCGGGACGAACTGCTCGCAGCGGTCGCCCGGTTGGCGAGCAGTTGGCAGGATTGCTCATCGAGATCGACGACGTGTCGCCGTTTCGTCTTCGTCGGCGCGAGCACGGGCCCGTCTGGTCCCTCGACCCAACCGGCACAGAATGAGATCCGCCGCGCGGCGAGGCTGATGTTGCGCCACCGCAACCCGAGCAACTGTGCACGTCGCGCCCCAGTCACCGCGGCCAGCGTCAAGAACAGCTCGAGTTGTCGATCGCGGGGAGCAACAAACTCGAGCAGCGACTTGAGTTCGGCCGGTGTCGGTGGGCGCATCTCGTTCGTGGGAATGACGATCCGATGTGCTCGTGACGCCGGATTGTCCCAGACCCACCCCCATCGCGTCGCCTGTGAGAACGCTGAGCTCATTACGACGTGGATTCTGGCCACCGTTGCTGCCGCCAAGGGACGGTCGTTGTTCTCCCCGTGACGAAGACGGACGTACAAGGCGTCGATCAGCGCCGGTGTGACATCGCCGACCACGACCGAACCGATGTGGCGGTGCAGGTGGCAGTCCAACACAGACCGGTTCTGGCGCACCGTCGACGGTGACCACCCATCCACCGCGGTGGCGAACCATGCCTCGAACAGCTCACTCATCGTCGAGCGCGACCCGACAGCCCGAACGCAGCGGACACGAGCCACCATTTCAGCCAGCTCGCGTTCCGCGTCGCTGCGGTTGCCCCGAACGGTGATCGACCGGTCGAGTCGGCGACCCGTCGCCGGATCGACTCCGACGTAGGCCCGCAACTCCCACGATCCTGCACTTCGTTGACGAATTGATCCATTCATCGAACAAGCCTCGCACCGTGGGCAATTCCGTGGGCACGTGGGCAGCACCCGCGAACCGACCGCTCGCAAAGGGCACGCTGAGCAGGACTTTTTGGAGCGGACGACGGGATTCGAACCCGCGACCCTCACCTTGGCAAGGTGATGCTCTACCAGCTGAGCCACGTCCGCGTTAGCGGTCGCCCACGCTATCAGTCGCCCGCGGAAACCGACAACGGGATCTCGGTCGGAACTGCATTGGAACGCACGTCCAGCACGATCGCGCCAAGGGCTGCCAGCACGACCATGGCGCCGGTGATCTGCACACCGCTGAGCTGCTGACTGAACGCCAGCCAGGCCCCGACCGCCGAGATCACAGGGCTGCCGAGCATCAGCAGCGCAGCGAGCGTGATGTCGATGTGTCGCTGCGCCCAGGTCATCAGTCCGTGACCGACAAGGCCAGAAATCAAAACCATCGCAATGATCGCCAGCCAGTCAGCACCATGAATGGCCCCGAGGTCGTTAGATGTCAGCAGCACCCACGGCGTAACCATCGCAGCGGCGACGCAGAAAACGCCGGCGATGAGCGCGGCTGAGTGGACGCCTCTGTTGCGAACTTGCTTGACCCGCACGAAGTAGGCCGTGAACAGTCCGAGGTTGATGAGTGCCAGCACATCTCCGTGAAGCGACGCACCTGATGAATCCTTCGCTCCCAGGACAACGGTGCTGATTCCTGCGAGCGCGATCACGGCCAGCAGGATCTGTCGCGAGCCCGACCGGTCGCCGAACAGCATCGGCCCGATGAACAACATCAAAGCCGGTTGGAGCGCTCCAATCAGAGTCGCGTTAGCTATGGATGTTTCTTGGTACGAGGTGAAACCCACGAGCATCGAGATACCGAAGATCACCCCTGGAACGAACACGCTCTTGAGCAACGGTACGCTGACGCGGCCACCAGTGAAGTACGCGGCGATGACCATCACTGGTGCTGCGATCCACAACCGCCAGAACACGATCGTCGGTGCCGACGCGTCGATACCCCGCACGAAAAGGGGACCGAATCCCCACGCGAACACTGCGACGGCGGCAATCGAAATGGCCAGCCGAGCCCGGCCTTCTGCGGTTCTCACGACTTTTGATCGGCAGGTCGCAGATCGACCCTAAGCACTAGTACGCCGTCCTCGAGCGACGCCGTAGCGTCACCGATGATGGCAAAATCCATGAAGTCTTGCTGCGCCTGTTGAATAAACCGCTGACGTTCCTCACCGGCAATCGGGGGAAGCGGGCGGCTCTTCACGGCGATGGCACGCTCGCGGAATCGGGCGAGCATCGCCTCGATATCCAATCCGTCAGCCACGTAAGAGCAGAGTAGTCCGCTACTCCACCGCGATCGTGGTCATGTGACGGATGACTAGTTGGATGAGTCGTTCGGCCCGGCCGACACGGCCTCTACGACCTCGGATGGACCATCGGTCGACACGGATGTGGCGTCGATCGGTTCCGGTTCCGGTTCGTCACTCGAGGGCTCGACGGCCTCTGCATCCCCGTCCTCTTCGGCAACGGGCTCCAACTCGACATCGACGTCGTCGGCAACGGGCTCCCCGTCCCCGACCACTTCTTCCTCGACCACTTCTTCCTCGGCCACCGGCTCGCCGGCAACCTCGTCGACCACTTCTTGCTCGGCCACTGGCTCCTCAGCCGCAGCCTCGTCGACCACTTCTTCCTCTACCACCGGCTCCTCAGCCGCAGCCTCCTCGACCACTTCTTCCTCTACCACCGGCTCCTCGACGCGCGGCTCGCGCAGATCATCGAAGGCTTGCGGCACGCTGCGAACAAGGGCTTGCAGGTCGACGGGCTCGGAATGAACGAACTCGTCTTGAACGAGGCTTGCACCGGCCCCGGCCGCGCGAACCTGATCCAGTCGCTTTCTTCGATCGCCCTCCGGTGTCTTCTCCCAGGATCGCATGCTCATCACCTCGAGCGGGGCGAGAACTGGGTGCTCTTGGCGAGCGCGTCTCCACCACATGATCGTGCCGATCAACAGTGCCAACCCCACGATCGCGAGCCCAGCGGCAGCCATGTAGATGAGACGCTCGTTGGTCGGGTCGGAGAAATCGCTACCGACAATGCCTTTCAAGACGCGACTTAAGGGCCTCATGTTCACCCGGGCATTCTCGCATGTCGACGAGCATCCCGCACCGGCACTACTGGCCAACATCGACCGCCATGCGTCAAGCTGGTTCCGTGGATGTCTTCTGGATGCTCGTCGCCATCGCGATCTGCGCGGGCTTGCTGTTCTTGGGATATCGCATCGAGCCTCACCACGTCTCCAGGGACGGCCATCGTTTTCTGTGCACCGGACAATGGCTGTCTCCGCAAGGCGACACCGACGGCCGGAAGCGTGAAGTGTGGGTCAAGGTGAAGCCGAAGGGCCAACTGGAAGTCGACGTGAAGCGGCGACTGCGTCACGATGTCACCCAATGGTGGATCGAGGGCAAGGCTGACAAGCCACCGCCGCGACGCGAGGTGTACGTGTTGCGAACCACCAACATCCTCGGCCAGACCGAACGGATGACCATCAAGGTGCCGTCGAAGAGCCGTGCCGTCCCAACTCTCGACGAGGCGATGAAGGCCGCAGCTGAATAGGACTCGGATGTCTAGGGTTTGGCCATTGCTTCGACGAATTCACCGAGCGGAACCGAGAGCTGATCGAGATTGATCAGGAATGCGTCGTGACCGTGCGGCGATTCGATCTCGAAGTACTCGCATGGTGTGCCGTTGGACAGCAGCAGGTCGCGGATCTGTCGCTGTTGATAGGAGGGGTACAGCATGTCGCTGGAGATTCCGATGGTCAGTGTCGGCACCTTGATGCGCGACATCGCCGCGACGAGACCTCCGCGCCCGCGGCCGACGTCGTGCAGGTCCATAGCCTTGCCGATGATCAGATAACTGTTGGCGTCGAAGCGTCGCACCAGCTTCTCGCCGTGGTGATCGAGGTAGCGCTCCACCTCGAATCGCTGCCAGAGGTCGAGGCTGTCGCGCAATGTCGCTCCGTCGGCAAGCTCACGACCGAACCGATCGGTGAACACGTTGTCGCTGCGGAACGTGACCTGGGCGACCATGCGCGCCACCGACAGTCCCTCCCATGGCCCGTCGTTCTCATCGGCGTCGTAGTAATCGCCGCCGCGCCAGTTCGGATCCATCCGGATGGCTCTGCGACCGATGGCGCCCCACGCGATCTGTTGCGCCGTTGCCTGTGCACACGTTGCGATCGGCACGATGGAACGAACGCGATGGGGAAAGGTGATCGCCCACTCCAGCACCTGCATCCCACCCATCGAACCGCCGACGACACAATGCCAGGTCGGTATCTCCAGATGGTCGGCCAATCGAACCTGGGCTCGCACCATGTCTCGGACGGTCACCACCGGAAATCGACTGCCGTACGGCTTGCCGTCGATAGGGTGCGCCGACGCAGGGCCAGTGGATCCCTGGCAGCCGCCGAGCACATTGGCGCAGAC
>JANMMQ010000113.1:0-4795 GCA_031373465.1 Ilumatobacteraceae bacterium
CTCTGCGACGGGTGATTCTTGTATGCGGCGATACTCGGTCATTGCCTCTTTGCGCTGCTCGGGTGTCATGCGATCGAACATCAGGACGCCGTGCAGATGGTCGATCTCGTGCTGGAACATTCGGCCCATCAGCTCGCTGGCTTCGATCTCGATCTCGTCGCCATCAACGGTGTGGCCGCGCATCAGCACGTGGTTGGGACGGAGCATCTCGACGTACAACCCCGGGATGCTGAGGCACCCCTCGTCGTAGACCCACTCCCCGCTCGACTCGACGATCTGGGGATTGATGATCGCCATCTGCTCGTCGTCGACATCCCAGACGAAGATCTGCTTCTGCACCCCGATCTGGGGCGCGGCCAGGGCGATGCCGGAATCGCTCTCGTACAGCGTGTCGAACATGTCGTCGACCAAGCGGGCGATCTTGCCGTTGATGTCGGGAACTTCTGCCGCTTTGCTCTTCAACACGGGGTCGCCGTATGTGCGGATCTGGTACGCCATAACTGCAAGGCTACCGATCGAGATGGGCCACTACTTCGACGAAGAACCTGACGCGCCCTCGATGCCCCGCGACGTGGAGCTTTGGCTGCCGGACATGTCCCTCACGCTCACGACGGATCGTGGCGTGTTCGGCTACGGCCAGATCGATGCCGGTAGCAAGTTGCTGTTGTTGAAGGCGCCCCCGCCGCCTGTCGCGGGCAACCTGCTCGACCTCGGGTGCGGGATCGGGACAATCGCCCTGCCGATGGCCAAGCGGTCCCCGAACGCAACCGTCTGGGCGGTCGACGTCAACAGCAGGGCGCGGGAGTTGTGCTTGGACAACGCCGAGGCCAACGGCGTCACGAACGTGAACGTGGTGGGACCCGAAGACGTGCCCACCGACATCGTCTTCGCCTGCATTTGGAGCAACCCGCCCATCCGCATCGGCAAGCCCGCACTGCACGAGATGCTCCTCACTTGGCTGGCCCTGCTTGTGACCGACGGAGCGGCCGCGATGGTCGTGCACAAGCACCTCGGCGCCGACTCCCTGCAGCGGTGGCTCACGGAACAGGGCTACCCGACCACGAGACTCGCCTCGTCGAGCGGCTATCGCATCCTCCAGACCATCAACGGAGTGTTTGGCGCCACCCCGGGTGGGCCGAAGACACTCGGTTAGGGGTAAACGGGCCGGAAACACTCGATTCAAGTTCGGGTCAGCGGGCGGGGTCGACCTCGATGCGCAGTCGAGAGCCCTTCGGGCGTGGTGTCGCCGCGATCGCGGCGCCCAGATCGTCCCAGGTCGCGGCCCGCAGCAACACCGTGTTCTCGGCTGAGTCTCCGGCTGAGGACGACTCCAATCCGGTAACGGCCGCGAACTCGGTGGCACCTTTTCCGGAGACGGCGGCCAGCGCGGCGAACGGGGGCAGGCCGAGGAGCTGCCGGCGACTCAACTCGACCTTGGCCAGCCGCGACGGATCGGCGTGCAGCACGGCCTGCAGAACTTCATGACGGGGCAGGAACGTTTGCACGAGCAACCGACCACCTCCAGCGCGGCCACCGACGATTCGTGCCGCCCGCGCCAGCAACGCCATCGCCTGCTCCCCCGCGCGATAGCGAGGAGCCAGCAGCTCGGCGTCGAGATCGAGGAACGCGACGACGTCGGCTCTTGTCGCCCGATGCAGCACCGCCTCCGTGCCGATCAGTACGTCGCATTCCGGAAGCGACTCAATGTCCCCCGTGACCACGCCGACCGGGCGACCGGCGGCTGCCTCGATCTCGTCGCGCAATCGGCTCACTCCAGGTCGAAGCACTGACAGTGCCCCCGAGCCGCAGTTCTGGCAGACGACCGGACGAACGGTGAAGCAGCGTTGACACACGAGCGAGCCACTGTCGTCCTGCATCACCGCCGCCTGACACCGTTCGCAACGCTGCAACGACTTGCAGGTCCGACACGCCAACAGCCGGGCGCGTCCCTTGGTGTTGTGAACGCAGATGACCCGCTGCTCTCGATTGCGGAGATGTTGGATCAGCGGCGAGGTCATCAGAGATCGCTTCCAGGGTTCCTCACGACTGCGGTCGACGAGCTCCAGGATCGGCCAGCCATCACGTTCCTCGGCGACCGAGGGTCGTCGCAACGAATCCCCGGCCCAGACCAAAGCCGTTGCGGATGGACAAGGCGAGACCAACATGCATGGGACCCCCGCACGATCGGCGCGCTCGATCGCAACATCTCGCGCGTGCCACGTGGGCGACCGCTCCTCTTGCAGCGCCTCGTCGTGCTCGTCGAGCACGACGATCGACTGCATTCCAGCGCACGGTGACCACACCGCGCTGCGCCCGCCGATCACGACGTCGACACCACCAGCGGCACGCGCCCACTGATCAGGATGCGCTGCAGTTGAAAATCCCGTTTGTCGAAGACGGGCCGCGAGGCGACGTGCTTCGTCGATCGATGGATGGATCACCAGCGATGGACCATGGGTCAAGGCTTCGAGGACGATGGCCAACTGATCACCGGTCGGCGGAAGGCGATCCAGCCGGGGAAGGGCAACGCCGTGGTGACTCGATGCATGCGACGCCGAGGAGGGAGGCAGCGAGCCCACCATCGACGGCGGGCTGGCCGCTACAAGCAGGGGTCGAAGGCGGCCGGCGCCCCACCGCAGCGAGGCCCACAACGCCAGTTCGATGATCTCGGCGGACGGACCGATCCCGGACCACTTGGCGATCGGGACCAGGCGATCGAGCGAGAAGGATCCATCCGGCGGGCCGAGCGAGATGACCCAACCACCGACGCGGCGACCGTGCAAGGGCACGCGCACCATCGACCCAACAGCGACGCGATCGCGCATTCCGTCGGGAACGAGATAGTCGAACTGCTTATCGAGCCCGGTGACGTCGGGGACGACCCGGGCGACGAGCAGCGACGGCGGGTCCATTGCCCGGCGAGGCTAGAGGACTACAGGCCGACAGCGCTCTTGTAGTCGCTGAGCCGGCTGACCGCCTCCCACGTGAACTCTGGGAGAGAACGCCCGAAGTGACCGTACGCGGCCGTCTTGCGATAGATCGGGCGCTTCAGATCGAGGTCGCGCACGATGGCCGCAGGGCGGAGGTCGAACACCTCGCCTACCGCAGCTTCGATCTTGTCGTTGTCGACCGTGTTGGTGCCGAACGTCTCGACCAGGATGCTCATCGGGTGAGCCATGCCGATGGCATAGGCGACCTGCACCTCACAGCGTGTGGCCGCACCCGAGGCGACGACGTGCTTGGCCACCCATCGGGCCGCGTAGGCCGCAGATCGGTCGACCTTGGAAGGGTCCTTGCCACTGAACGCTCCGCCGCCATGGCGACCCATGCCACCGTACGTGTCGACGATGATCTTGCGCCCGGTCAGGCCGGTGTCACCGTGCGGACCACCGATCACGAACTTGCCGGTCGGGTTGATGAATACGTCGTAGTCGTCATCGGCGAACTGGGCGGGAACGACCGGCCGGATGACCTGCTCGATCAAATCGGGGCGGATCACGGTGTCGCGATCCACGCCGTCCTGGTGCTGGGTGGAGATCAGGGCAGTGACGAGACGGACCGGCCGTCCGGTCTGGTCGTATTCGAACGTGACCTGAGTCTTGCCATCTGGTCGCAGGTACGGGACGGCACCCGCCTTGCGAACGTCGCTGAGCTTCTCCGCCATCCGATGTGCAAGCCAGATCGGCAACGGCATGAGGTCGGGTGTGTCGTCGCAGGCGTAGCCGAACATCATCCCCTGGTCGCCGGCGCCCTGCGCGTTGATGATGTCTTCGCCGCTGCGCCCGCCGCGCAGTTCTTCACTCATGTCGACGCCTTGGGCGATGTCGCCGCTCTGCTCGTCGATCGACACGATGACGCCGCAGGTGTTGCCATCGAACCCGTACAGCGCGTTGTCGTAGCCGATGCCGTTTATGACCTCGCGGGCGAGCTTGGGGATGTCGACGTAGGCGTTGGTCGTGATCTCGCCGGCGACGACGCAGAGGCCGGTGGTCAGCAGCGTCTCGCAGGCAACACGTCCGTTTGGATCCTCGGCGAGGATTGCATCGAGCACCGCGTCGCTGACCTGATCCGCCATCTTGTCGGGATGGCCCTCGGTCACGCTTTCCGAGGTGAACGGGTATTTGCTCACGTGATGATGCTCCTAAATCGGTGGATCGGGTTAGTTCTGAGTGGGGCTTGAGTCGCTACTACTTACACCAGATCGCAGCTCAACGACACATTCCAGTATCGCCCTGGCGACCGAACGCTTGTCCGTCAACGCGACGTCGGTGCTGATGCCACCGGCGCGCAGCAACATGACGGCATTCGTGTCGTGTTGAAAACCCACGTGCGGGGCGCTGACGTCGTTGGCAACGATCAGGTCAAGGTTCTTGCGGCGCAACTTTGCCGCTGCGTTGGCGACGACGTCGTCGGTCTCGGCCGCGAAGCCGACCAGGATCTGGCCGGGCCGCTTGCGGGCACCGAGCGATGCGAGGATGTCGGGTGTCGGTTCGAGAACGATCTGTGGAACGCCGCCGTCCTTCTTGATCTTGCCGGCTTCGGCGACCTTCGGCCGGAAGTCGGCTACAGCGGCTGACATCACTATGACGTCGGCGGAACCCGCCAGCGCCTCGACGGCGGCCTGCATCTCGGCAGCGGTTTCGACGTTCTGCACCTCGGCGCCGGCCGGTGCCGGTAGGCCCACAGTCGAGATCAGCGTCACACGAGCTCCCATGGCGAGAGCTTCAAGGGCCACGGCGTAACCCTGCTTACCGCTGCTGCGGTTGGCGATCACCCGTACGGCATCGATGGGCTC
>JANMMQ010000130.1:0-5400 GCA_031373465.1 Ilumatobacteraceae bacterium
CCAGTTGGATACCTTGGCGTAATTCGACCTCGAATATTGAGAGGGCCGGTGCCAGCATTTCGGCTGGTCACCGGCCCTTTTCGTTGGTCGGGCTGACAGGATTTGAACCTGCGACCCCTTGTCCCCCAGACAAGTGCGCTAACCAAGCTGCGCTACAGCCCGCTATTGCGGTTTTGCCCTCGACCAGGGCATTTGCCGGATTTTGAGAAATCATTCGGCGCCGGGATGGTACTGGCACCCGGTGCTCGACGGCAACGCCAATACCAGCAACGCAACGGCAATCGCCGTGGCCAATCGTCGATTTGCCGGTGCTCAACGTGTCACCAGAATCGCTCGCGAGAGCGCTCTAACGACACCTTGACAAAGTCACTTTCGATGTCCAGACTCCGACCGAGGGCGACCTAACAGGGGGAAACTGTGAAACGTTCAAGATTCAGTCGTGCTGCAATTGTGGCAACCGCGCTTGCTGTCGGCTTGGCCGCATGCGGGAGTGATGCCAAGAGTTCTACGGGCTCCACCCCGGCTGCGGGGGGCGGTGGTTTCACGAACGGCGGTCTGACAATTGCGATGATCACTCACGAAACACCCGGTGACACGTACTGGGACATCGTCAAGGCAGGCGCTAACGAGGCTGCGAAGCAGCACGGCATCACCCTGAAGTACTCCAGCGATCCGGACTTCACCAAGCAGGCCGTTCTTGTCCAGAACGCCATCGACTCCGGTGTCGACGGCATCGCCATGACTGCCGCCGGTCCATCTGCGCTGGGTGATGTGGTGAAGGCCGCGAACGCAGCGAAGATCCCCGTCGTCATGTTCGACTCGGGCATCGACGACTGGAAGAAGCTCGGGGCGATGATGTACTTCGGATCCGACGAATACCTGGGTGGCGTAGCCCTTGGTGATCGCATCGGTGCGGCTGGTGGCAAGCACATCCTGTGCGTCATCCACCAGGAAGGCTCCGTTGCACTCGAGGCTCGCTGCAAGGGCACCAAGGAGAGCAAGGGTGGTGCTACCAGCGAGAACATACAGGTGAACGGCTCCGACGACGCCTCGGTGAACGCCTCAATCACGGCCAAGCTCCAGCAGGATCCGTCGATCGACTGGCTCGTCACAATGGGTGCTCCGGTCGCCCTGGTGTCACTCGATGCGATCAAGACTGCGGGCAGTTCCGCCAAGGTGGCCACATTCGACCTCAACGTCGCCGCAGCGAAGGCAATCAAGGACGGCACGATCGCCATGGCCGTCGACGCGCAACCGTATGCGCAGGGCTACGAGGCCGTCGACTCTCTCTGGTTGTTCAACACCAACGGCAATGATCTCGGTGGTGGCGGATCCGTTCTCACCGGCCCATCGATCGTCGACTCGTCGAACATCGACAAGGTTTTGCCCTTCGCCGAAAAGGGGACCCGCTAGTCCGCACTCGTGATGGAGATGTCCGGGATGGCCGCACTGTGCGTGCCATCCCGGACACCTCACGAGCGTCGACGGTGAATTGCGAACATTGGAGCATGTGTGACCGTTCAAGCAGTTGAGTCGGATGCGGCGGTTTCCGGACAAAACAAGCTCAGGGCTACGTCCATCGTGAAACTGATCCTGACCAGGCCCGAGCTCAGCGCGTTGGTGGCGGCCGTCGCGATCTTCATCTTCTTCTGGATCGTCGCGCCGCCGTTCCGATCCTCGGCAGCCATGGCGACCGTGCTCTATCAGAGCGCAACCATCGGCGTGATGGCAGTCAGCGTGGCGCTCTTGATGATCGGCGGCGAGTTCGACTTGTCGTCCGGCGTCGCCGTCGTCACCGCGTCGATGAGCACATCGATCCTCGCTGTGCACGTCGGATTGAACCTGTTCGTCAGCATGGGGCTGGCGTTGGGCATCAGCTTGTTGATCAGCTTCTTCAACGGATGGCTGGTCACCAAGACGGGGATTCCCAGCTTCTTGATCACCCTCAGCGCGCTGTTCATGCTGTTCGGTTTCAACCTCGGGTTCAACAAAGTGGTCACCAACACGGTCGCCACGTCCGATGTCTCGGGCGAGGCCGGTTACAGCATCATTCGCGGCTTCTTTGCATACCGGCTGCACCTCGGCGGCAGGGGCGGCCCACAGTTCAGCATCTTGATCTTGTGGTGGCTGATCCTCGTTGCCATCGCCACGTACATCCTGCTGCGCACCCGTACCGGCAACTGGATCCTCGCGTCGGGCGGCAACGCGGCCAGTGCACGAGCGGTCGGCGTACCGACCAAGTGGGTCAAGATCGGACTGTTCATGTTCGTCGGGTTCTCGGCGTGGTTCTACGCCATGCACCAACTGTCTGCATACAAGTCCGTTCAAGCCGGGTCCGGGATCGGTGGTGAGTTCCTGTACATCATCGCCGCCGTTGTCGGCGGGTGTGCCCTCACCGGCGGGTCAGGGTCGGCCATCGGATCCGCCATCGGCGCTTTCATCTATGGCATGACAGTGCAGGGGATCGTCTATGCCGGATGGGACCCGAACTGGTTCCGGTTCTTCCTGGGGATCATGTTGCTGGGTGCTGTGTTGCTGAACCTGAAGGTGAAGCAGATGTCGGCTCGGATCCGACGATGACCACTTCCGCTCCGCTCATCGAGATGATCGGCATCACCAAGTCGTACACCCACATTCGGGCGCTGGTTGGTGTCGACCTCACCGTTCGAGCAGGCGAGGTCACGTGTGTCCTCGGCGACAACGGCGCCGGCAAGTCGACGTTGATCAAGATCATCTCCGGCCTCCATCGGCCCGACGAAGGCATGATGAAGATCGATGGCGAGGAGGTGCAGTTCGACTCGCCTCGCGACGCGTTGGATGCTGGGATCGCCACCGTGTACCAGGACCTCGCTGTCGTGGACCTCATGGAGACGTGGCGCAACTTCTTCCTCGGCTCAGAGATCCGCAAACCTGTTCCTGTCTTCAAGCCGATGGATATCGCCCGGATGCGCGCGACGACCTCGGAGCAACTGGCCAAGCTCGGAATTCATCTGAAGGATGTCAACCAGCCACTGGCAACGCTCTCGGGTGGCCAACGCCAATGCGTGGCGATTGCCCGTGCTGTGTACTTCGGCGCGAGGGTCCTGATCCTCGACGAGCCCACCGCCGCGCTCGGCGTCAAGCAGTCGGGAGTCGTGTTGAAGTACGTCGACAACGCGAGGGAGGCTGGGATCGGTGTGGTGTTCATCACTCACAACCCTCATCACGCGTTCTTGATCGGCGATCACTTCATGGTTTTGACCTTGGGACGGACGAGCCTCGACGCGAGGCGAAGCGAGATCACCGTCGATCAACTCATCAGAGAGATGGCCGGGGGCGACGAGCTGGCAACGCTTGCGCACGAACTTGGCCGACACAACGCCGGCGCGCCGGGTGCCTAGGAAGCAGCTGGTTACTGATCATGCCCACAACTGAAGACTTGCGGATCGGGGTGGTCCTCGAGGCGTTCGTCGACCTCAGCCTCGAAGACACCTTGAAGTTTCTGTCGGCCGATGCTCCCGAGGTTTCGATGATCGAGGTCGGCGCTGGAGGGTACGCACCCAATCCTCATTGCGATGTCGACAAGCTTCTGAAAAGCGACCAAGCCCGCCGACACTGGCTGTCCCTCCTTGCGCGATACGACATCGGTCTCGATGCGCTCAACGCGTGGGGAAACCCCGTGCATCCCGATCGTGAGCTCGCCGGGCGCCACGATCGAGCACTGCGCCAGGCCATTCGACTGGCGACGGAGTTGGGAGTTGATCGCGTGGTTGCGATGGCGGGATGTCCGGGTGGCGATCCCGCAGACCACACCCCGCACTTCGGCGCCGGCGGTTGGCTGCCCTACCTCGAGGGAATACACGATCGCCAGTGGACTGACGTTGTTGCGCCGTACTGGACCGATCTCGCCGCCTTCGCACGCGCCGAGAACCCCGACCTGTCTGTGTGCATCGAACTGCACCCCGGAACAGCGGTCTACAACGTTGCGACCTTCGAGGAGTTCATCGCCCTTGGTCCGTCGCTGTCGGCAAACTTCGATCCAAGTCATTTCTTCTGGATGGGAATGGACGGTCATGCCATCGCGGAGCGCATCCGCGATCGTGTCGGGCATGTTCACGGCAAGGACACGACTTTCAACGATCAGAACCTCGCGCTCAACGGAGTGCTCGATCACCGCTGGCCGACCGCACCGGAGTCGATGCCGTGGAACTTCTCGGTTCCCGGCCGTGGACACGACCTCGCATGGTGGGTCGAGCTCATGAAGCGACTCGTCGGCTCACCCGCGAAGGTCGTGTCGATCGAGCACGAGGACCCATTCGTGCCGGCTTCGGTTGGTGTGCCAGAGGCCGCCCGATTTCTACGAGAGGCGATCAGCATCGCCAAGGAAACGCCAAACCAAGAATCGGAGGAACTATGACAACTTCTCATGCTGCCGTGATGGAGGCGCCGGGTCGGATCGCACTTCGCGAGTTCGACGTCCCGGACCCGGAACCCGGCGTCGTGGTCATCGCCATGCACCTCTCGGGCATCTGCGGCACCGACAAGCACACGTTCCGTGGTGAGTCGAAGCAATATGCCGGCACCGCCCACGAACGCGACCTCGAGTACCCGCTGATCTGCGGGCATGAGAACGTCGGGACGGTCGTCGCCACCGGCGGCCCGGCGTACGACACGAACGGTGTCCAACTGAAACAAGGCGACCGCATCGTGCCGGGCGCCAACGTGCCCTGCGGTAGTTGCTACTACTGCCTCAACAGCTACCCCTACTACTTCTGCCAGCACCTCGAGGACTATGGCAACAGCCTGAACGTGGGTAGGGCTCCCAGTCTCTTTGGCGGCTGGTCGCAGTACATGTACCTCCTGCCGCGCACGCCGATCTTCCGGGTGCCCGACGAGTTGCCCGACGAGGTCGCGGTCATCACCGAGGTGATGGCGGTGACCCATGGTGTCGACAAGGGCATCGCGGTCCTGGGCCTGCAAGGCGGATCGCGCTCAGGCTTTTCGGTGGCGGTCCTCGGCACCGGTCCCCTCGGCCTGTGCCATCTGATCAAGAGCCGGATGCTCGGCGCCGGGATGGTGATCGCAACCGACGTCCTGCCCGGGCGCCTGCAGTTTGCCGATCAGTTCGGTGTCGACCTGGCGTTGGATGCCAGCGCGACCGAAGCAGCTGAACGAACCGAAGCAATACTCGATGCAACCCATGGTCGTGGCGTCGATCTGGCGCTGGATTGCAGCGGCGTGCCGTCCACGTTCAAGGAGGCGCTGGGGGCTGTGCGAACCGGCGGCGTTGTGGTCGAGGCCGGCGCGTTCGTCGACATGGGTCCGGTCCAGATGAATCCCAACTCCGACATCTGCACCCGCAATATCGCCGTGTTGGGAATCGGTGGGGAGTTGGCAACCGAGTACGAACCTTCGATGCGG
>JANMMQ010000200.1:0-5881 GCA_031373465.1 Ilumatobacteraceae bacterium
GTTCTATCACGTGGCCACCGGCAACCAATTTCCCTACATGGTGTACGGATCGCAGCAGGACAACTCCAGCATCGCAGTGCCCAGCCAGACCGGTCTCGGTGCCATCAACTGGGCCGACTGCTATCCGCCCGGCACTGCTGAAAGCGGGTACGTCGCACCGAGGCCCGACGACCCGAACATCGTGTACGTGGGTGCCATCGGCAGCTCGCCCGGAGGCGGCGAGTCGCTGCAGCGCTACGACCACACCACGAAGCAGGTCCAGCTCGTCAACGTCTGGCCCGAGGCCTACCACGACGGCAACACCGCCGAGGTCCGCTTCCAGTGGACCTACCCGATCGTGTTCTCGCCCCACGACAGCAACATGCTTTACGTTGGTGGAAACAAGGTGTTCCGCACAATCGACGAGGGCCACACCTGGGAGACGATCAGCCCCGATCTCACCTACGCCGACCCGGAGACGATGGGCGTCTCCGGCCCGCTGACCATGGACACAGCGGGCGCGGAGATGTACGCCACGATCTTCTCCTTGATGGTGTCAGCGCATCAACAGGGTGTGCTGATGACAGGGTCCGACGACGGACTGGTGCACCTGTCGAAGAACGACGGCGGCGACTGGGCAAACGTGACCCCGCCCAACCTTCCGAAGTTCTCACAAGTCACGATGATCGCCGAGTCACCACACAATGCCGGCACGGTCTACATGACCGCGGCTCGGCACAAGATGGGCGACTACGCGCCGTACGTCTTCAGGACCGACGATCTGGGCACCACGTGGACCCGCATCGATACGGGCTTGCCGCAGCAGGAGTTCTGCCGCGTCATCCGCGAAGACCCGAACCGCAAAGGGTTGCTCTACGTGGGGACCGAGCTCGGCATCCACGTGTCGTTCGACGACGGCGCCAACTGGCAGCCGCTGCAGTGCAACCTTCCCGTCACGCCCATCTACGACTTCGTCGTCAAGGACACCGACCTCGTCGTCGCTACGCACGGGCGTTCGTTCTGGATCCTCGACGACCTCACGCCTCTGCACCAGATGCACGACGATCTGCTGTCAGCGGACCGGTACTTGCTCAAGCCCCGCGACACTGTCCGCAACCCACCACACATCGCCGCTGCGTGGGGAGGGACGCTGGGCGGCAAGAACTACCACGTCACCAGCGGCCAGAACGCAACCTTCTACCTGGAGGAGCTCGAGACCGGTCACGTCCGCAAGCGCGTCATCGATGCCGGAACCGACCTCGAACGAGGCGTTCGGATCATGTACTTCCTCGACCAAGCCGCTGTCGGCGAGGCGAGCCTCACCATTCGAGAAGGTGATGGCACGGATGGCGACGGCAAGGAGGTCGAGACGTTCTCGAGCACCATCCCCGCCGAGAAGAAGGATCGTCACGGCTTGTACATCACCGCCGCGGCCGGCATGAACAGCTTCCAGTGGCCGATGACGTATCCGGAGGGCGTGAAGATGGCCGACACCGAGTTTCACAAGCGGCCGACCGGCCCGCTGGCCAAGCCCGGGACCTACACGGCAACGCTGACGGTCGGTGACTGGTCGATGAGCCAATCGTTCTCACTCCTCAAAGACCCACGGATCATCACGAGCGACACCGACCTGGCCGAGCAGTTCGATTTCCTCATCAAGATCCGCGACAAGTTGTCGGAGATCGCCACCGGGGTGAGCACGATCAGGTCGTTGAAGCGTCAGCTCGGCGAGTGGGCCGAACGGCTGGGCCACAACGAGGCAGCCGCCGACACGCTCAAGGCCGCCGACACGCTCAAGGCCGCCGACACGCTCAAGGCCGCCGACACGCTCAAGGCCGCCGACACGCTCAAGGACAAGCTCGAAGGCGTCGAGGCCGCGCTGGTACAGGCCGAGTTCACGTCCGACGGTGACACGTTGAACTACCGCGAGAAGCTGTTCGAGAAGCTCAGCGAGCTTCCACCTGTCGTCGCCAGCGCCGATGCTCGGCCGACAACGCAGTCGTACGCGGTATACGAGAAACTGGCCGGCCAGGCCGACGGACAACTCTCGACGTTGAACGCGGTGATCAACGAAGACCTCGCCGAGGTGAACCGCCAGGTCGGTGCGCTCGGAATAAGCATCATCGGCGTCTAACGCGCTGCGCAACGCCCTCACTCGATGGACTGGGCGATGCGCAACGCTTCGGCTTTCGTCACGTTGGCTTCGAGGCGGAGGGTGACTCCGTCGTGCAGCCACAGCAACGCGTTGCCGGCGATGTGGCCGGGCACGTCGACGAAACCGCCGTCTGGATCTACGAAGAACACGAAATGTTCCTTGCCGGTGATCCACAACGCCTCCTCGCCAGCGGGACGCTGAGCATCGCCGGCACACAGATCCGTTCGCTCGACGTGAGCGTCGACATGACGAGCCTGCGCAGCGACGTCGGCGGCCGAGACGAGACCATGAGGTCACAGGGCCTGCAAACGGACAGGTTCCCCGAATCGAGGTTCCACTTGAGCGAACCGCTGGTGATCGGGCAACCGAGCAGAGGCGAAGTGATCACTGCCTCGATTCGCGGTGACTTGACGCTGCACGGTCAGACGCACGCGGTGACCATCCCCATCCAAGCGAGGTGGGACGGACCGACGATCGAGGTCGCGGGAGCATCGCGCATCCGGCTGGCCGACTTCGGCATCGACGTCAGTGGCTTGCCCGGTTTCAAGATCGAAAGCGGCGGAACCATCGAATTCGAGCTCACGCTATCCAGATCTGACAGCAGTGCTGGCAGTCCCGGTGACACGATCGTCGCCAATCCGCAGACACAGACGGGTGAGCCGACCGATCAGCCGTGCGCGGCAACCGGGCAAGCCCCGGCGTTGCCGGCCGCCCTGCTCTTCACCGCCTTTCCGAGCGATGGTGTGTCGAGGTGTGGATCGCTGGACCCGGTGCAGAGCCCGCCCATCGGATCGTGGCCAATGCGACCGACGCTGCTTGGTCGCCTGATGCGACCCACATCGTGTACGTCACATCGCCACGCGGTGAAGAACCTCCGGTCCTGGTAATCGCCGACAGGCAAGGTGCCCAACCCATCGAGCTCGGGCAGCCCGGAGCGGCGGAACCCGACTGGTCGCCCGACGGAACGTCGATCGTGTTCAGCAAGTCAGCCGGCGGCGATGGTCGAACAGAGATCTGGTCGATCGGCGTCGACGGATCGAATTCCCATCGCATCGCCGGTACCAAGAGTGGTGCCGTCGGTCAGCCGCGCTGGACTCCCGACGGCGGTCAGATCATCTTCACGCAGAGCTCACCGACCACCAATGACGATGTGATGATCATGAACGCCGACGGGGCCGGCGCTCGCCCCTTGTTCGAGACGGACGGCTACGACTACTCGGGTTCCATCCAAGATGGTCGACTGCTCCACGTGCTCGATGGACGAGTTCACAGCGCTGACAACGCGTCTCCCGACACAGACAAGCCGATCACAAACGGCCCGAACGACGGGGATCCCGCACTCGCGGTCGACGGCAGGACGCTTGCATATGTCCATCAGGGCAACATCTACCTACAAGGGCCCGGCGAGTCGGCGTGCCTGCCGGTGGGATCCAACGTCCAAGATGGGTTGCGATGGTCTCCGGCCACGGCCTGAGGTGATGCTGTCGGAACTGACGATCCGGTACCTTCGGGACCGGGTGACCTGCCGACGGCGCGATGTCGGAGGCCCGATGGCCGGTCAATGAGTTTCGACCCAGTGGGTCGGCTAAATCAGTCGTTGTTGACTCGGTCGCGGGCCTTGTCGACCATGTCGTCGGCCTTGTCCTTTGCGTTGCCGAGAAACTCCTTGGCCTTGCCAGCAGTCTCATCAGCCTTGCCTTCCTTCTTGAGCCTGTCGTTGCCAGTGAGGTCTCCGGCGGCCTGCTTGATGCGGCCCTTTGCTTGATCGAGATCCTTGTCCATGATGTTCAACTTTCTGTGGGGGTCGCCTTGCGGAAGGTAGTACTCGCAGTACCCGCCCGCTACATCCCTCAAACGCTCGACCCCGTTTGCCATGTCACCCGTTTGGGTAATAGCGATCCCATGTTGATCGCATCGGGTCTGTACATCAGCGGCGGCCTCATTGGCCTCATCCTTCTCATCATCATCATCGTGCTGGTGTTGCGATAACCGGCGAGCACACGCCCTGAGCAGGCGGCGCAATGTTGAGAACGGAGAGATCTCCCACCACAATGACGCCGATGCCAAGCCGTCGACGATCGAAAGCCCCACCGCCACGACCGCTATCGGACGCTGAGCGCTTCGCCCAAAGCCTGCGCGACTCCGAAGAGGCCGATCGCCGCACCAAGCAAGCAGCGACCGATCGCAAGGCAGAAAAAGAGCGTGTGAAGCTCGAGGCGGTGGAACGCGCAGAGCGGTTGCAACGTGCCCATGCCGCGCATCAGCACGCAGTCGAACTGGTCAAAGAGGCCACACGCACCGGCAGGGGTGCCGCCGCGGCCGACCTCGTCTGGCGCGAAGCCAAAGCTGAGCTCCTCGAGCTGGAAACGGGGAAACGTCCGGCCTGGGCCGCGCGTCCGGTCGAGCCGGCCGAGCCCACCGGGCCGGCCGAGACATCCGCAGGTGCCGAGGACCTACCCGCGGTCGGCCCAGACGACAGCTAGCACAGTCGACAGCTAGAGCAGGCGCCGGTCGGTCGCCCACGCGGTGAGCTCGTGCCGGTTGGAGAGTTGCAGCTTGCGCAGAACCGACGACACGTGCGTCTCCACGGTCTTGACCGACACGTGGATCCGACCAGCCACCTCTTTGTACGTGTACCCACGAGCGATCAACCGCAGAACCTCCTGCTCACGCTGCGTCAGTCGATCCATGTCCGGGTCCGAGGCCATCGGCGTCGACCCGGCAAACGCGTCGAGCACGAATCCGGCAAGCCTCGGTGAGAACACGGCGTCGCCGGCATGCACACGTCGAATGGCATCGAGCAGTTCCTCACGAGTGATGGTCTTGGTCACGTAGCCCCGAGCGCCGGCGCGGATCACACCGATCACATCCTCAGCTGCGTCCGACACCGACAACGCCAGGCACTTGGTATCGGGCAGACCGTCGGCCAGCCCCTCCAGTATCGCCCGGCCGCCACCGTTGGGGAGGTGCACGTCGAGCAGGACTACGTCGGGCTTGGTCGCCCGGATCGCGACGATCGCCTCGTCGACAGTCCCGACATCACCGACGATTTCAACGGCGTCGCCGATCTCCGCCTTCACACCAGAACGGAAGAGCGCGTGGTCGTCGACCACGAACACGCGCACCCGAGCAGTCATCGCGGCACCATCAGTTCCCACTCCGTGCCTGCGCCCGGCGACGACTCCAGGTCGGCGCTCCCGCCGACACGGGTGATGCGGTCACGGATGGACATGGCGATCCCGCGTCGGTCGGTGCCGATCTCGCCGGCCGAGAAACCGACTCCCTTGTCGCGAACGAACGCGGTGATCGTCTTCGGCTCTACCTCGATGTACACGGACACGAGATCGGCCTGCGCGTGCTTAGCGGCGTTGACTGTCGCCTCGCGAACCGCCATCAACAACGCATCGACCGTGGGGGTCACCGTGACGTCGCCGACAACGATGAGATCCACGGGCAGTCCGTGATCCAACTCGATCTCGGCGGCAATTCCCTCGGCTCGCGCCGTCAGGGAGCCAACCGCGGCGCTGGCCTTGATGTCGTACAACCAAACTTCGCAGCTCACGTTCCTGACGACGGGCAAGCATCACCATCCGGCGCGGATCGGCCGCCGCACGCTGCATCAGGGCAAGTGTCTGCAAGACCGAGTCGTGAAGATGGGCAGCCATGTCGTTGCGTTCTTGATCGCGGATTCGCGCCCGTTCCTCGTCGCGGAGTTGCGTCGTCAGTCGCCCGACGTATGGTCCGACG
>JANMMQ010000178.1:0-2511 GCA_031373465.1 Ilumatobacteraceae bacterium
TGCGGTGTCGATCTCGATCAGTTCGCTCTGAGCAGGTCATGAATTGACGGAGGTAGCGGCAGACGTCCGTCGGCAACCGTCGCGTCTCGAACTGAGGGCGTTCGCCGGTCTGTCGATGGCGTCGGCGGCAATCTCGATCGATCTGATCCTGCCTGCGTTCGGTCGGATCCGCAGCGACCTCGGGCTGGCGCCGGGTTCGGCAGCGACGGCAGGGCTTGTGACCGCGTTCTTCCTCGGAATGGCTGTCGGGAACATACCGTTCGGGCTGCTGGCCGACCGTTTCGGTCGCCGATGGGTGCTTCTGGGCACGTGTGCGTTGTTCGTGGGCGGCGCGCTCGGCGCTGCACTGGTGCCGTCCTTGCACTGGATGCTGTGGGCGCGGTTCGCGTGGGGCCTCGGCGCGGCGGGGTTGCGGACGGTAGCGGTGGCGACGATCCGCGACCGATTCGTCGGTGCCGCCATGGCCCGCGAAATGGCCTTTGCCATGACGGTGTTCACCATCGTGCCAGTGGTCGCGCCGGCGTTGGGGGCCGGTCTGATCAAAGTCATGCCGTGGCGGGGGACGTTCGTGGTGTGCGCTGCATTCGGCTTTGCCATCGGACTGTGGTCGTTGCGTCTTCCTGAAACGCTGCCGGTCGAGCGTCGCCAGCCGTTGCACCCCGGCCAGGTATGGATTGCCACCATGGCGATGGTTCGCAGCCGGCACGCCCTGATGTACACCCTTGCCAGCGTCGCCATCTTCGGCGCGTTCTCTTCTTATCTCGCGTCGTCCGAGCGCGTGATCGACGAGGTGTTCCATCGCCGGGCGTGGTTCCCGTTCCTCTTCGGCGGAACCGCCGTGTTGATGGGCGCAGGGGCGATGGCAGTAGGTCGCAACGTGACCCGGATCGGCCTCGATCGGTTGATCCGCTGGGCACTGATCGCGTACACCGCTGTCGCGATCGCCATGTATGCGGTCAGCCGCAGCTTCGACGGACGGCCCCCGTTCTGGCCGTTCCTGAGCCTGCTGGCAATGGTGCTCGTAGCCCACAACGTGCTGTTCCCGAACCTCAATGCTGCGGCCATGGTGCCCGTCGGTCACGTGGCCGGCACCGCGGCCGCAGTCTATGCAACAGTTACGACGGCAGCAGGCGCAGTCGTAGGCGAACGCTTCGACCGGGCTTTCGACGGCACCGTCAACCCATTCAGTCTGGCGTTTGCCGTCGCCGGTGCGATCGCGGTCGGCATGGTTCTCTCGCTGCGGCGGCCGTTGTCGGGAGAGGTACGTTAGGTCGATGCCCAGCGCGCTGTTGTTCGATGTCGGTGACGTGCTGATGGAGTCGAACTGGGTCGTTCTCGACGAGTTGGAGGGTCGCACCGGTCGGCGATTCACAGGCCGTGGCGCGATGGACCCTGCCGGCGATCCGGCGTGGCAACGGTGCCTCGCCGGCGAGATCGACATCGACGAGTACTGGAATCAGCTTGCTCGCTCGGGTGGATATCCGGATCGGATCACGATGTGGCGCGCAATGAGTGTCGAGCTCGGCTCGGAAGTGTTCGCGGCCGACGCCATTGCGCTCGTCGACGAGGCCCGCGCTGCGGGCATCAAGGTCGGCATCCTCAGCAACGACTTGTACCGATCGGCCACCCGCGAGTGGGTGGTCAGCAGACCGGAGTTCGACAAGTTCGATGTGCTCGTCGACTGCACCGAGTTCGGTGAGCGCAAGCCAGCGCCCGGTCCATACCTCAAGGCAGCCGCAGATTTCGGACTGCCGCCCAGCGAGATCGTCTTTCTCGACGACACCCCGTATTGCATCGAGGGTGCGCGGGCCGTGGGCATGGTTGGTGTGTCGGTGGACCCGTTGGCCCGTTCGCACGCGTTTGATCTGGCCCGCCGGCTCGTCGGTCTCATCCCGCCGACCACTGCCGACCAGCTCGTCGCTGCCGCCGAGGCCGCCTACCACAGCCAGGATCTCTCCCAGATCATGCCGCTGCTGCATCCCGACATCGTCATCTACTGGAACGGGCGCAAGGTTGCCGAAGGTTTGGAACAAGCCCGCGACTTCCACTCGAGCCGGTTGGGCTTCGGGTCTACCACTCGGCACGACTATCAACTGCACAAGACACTGCGCGCAGCCGATGGCGACACCATCTGCGTCGAATGGCAGTCGAGCTATCGCACTGACGACAGCCGCTTGGTCCGTGGCGCGGCGGGTGAGTTCTGGACGATGCGCTACGGGCTGCTGATCGAATGGCACGCCTACTATCAGCGCCTCGAAGAGACGGAGGGGAGCGGGCAATGACGTTTCGACTCGCGGCGATCCAAGCTGCACCGGTGTTTCTCGATCGGCAAGCATCCACCGACAAGGCCTGCGACCTCATCACCAAGGCAGGCGAGATGGGTGCGACCGTCGCCGCGTTCGGGGAGACCTGGCTGCCCGGATACCCGCGCTGGGTGCACGCCAGGATCCCGTACCATCAGCGCCGCGCATTGACCGGTCGCTATCTGGGCGCCGCGGTCAGGATCCCCGG
>JANMMQ010000242.1:0-8018 GCA_031373465.1 Ilumatobacteraceae bacterium
CTGTGGCCGCCGTTTGCGGACGTGCCGGTGTCGAAGACGCTCGACGACCTCAAGCGATTGAAGGAAGAGATCATGCCCCAAGTCGACGCCATGTAAGAGCAGGTCGGCGAAGGTGGCGATGTTGGCCAGAGCCGAGAGACCGTTGGCAACCGCCGCGGCCAGCGCACAGGACGGCCGGCTTTGAGTGAGTTACGGAACATGGAGACGTGTCACCTCGATGAGAGATCGGACCCGACCGTCGGTCAGGTGGTGGGGACGGGCGGGGATTGCATCAGTTTTGACCAGGGATCGTCCGACAGTCGTCCCGATTGCACGTATAGATAGGGCGGTGCGAGCGGTCGATCAGCTGTTCAGTATCGGAGGACGGCGGCGATCCGGTCATGGTTTCGGAGGTGGTTGTCGGCGACGATGACAGCGTTTCCGCCGTGGCGCAGGACCACCTCGATGGTGTCATCGATGATGTCGTCGATCACGTCGGGGGCCTCGCGGTCATCGGCTCGTTGCAGTTGGAGGTTGTGGTCGATGCGGGCTGGGAGCGCGTAGGTGTCTTCTACGACCAGCAGTCCCACGCGGCCGTCGTTGGCGAGCGGCCAGATCTCGTCGATGCCGCCCGCGTAGCGGCGGGTCGATCGGGCATGCTCCAGCGCTTTCGTTGCTCGGCTGTGATCGGTGCGGAGCCAGTCAGTCACGAGAGGCCACGCTGCGTTGTGGAGCTCGATCCAGCTCGTGCGGTCATGGTTGCCGGGGATGAACCCGATGGTGTCGAGACGGTTGGCGATGATGGTGCGTCGGACGGTCCGTTCGACACCGGCGATGATCGTCGGTAGTGGGTCTTGGGTGTGTTCGGCCCGGACGCACTCTTCCACCTCGCGCTTCCACGATGCTGCGCTCTGCTCGTCCTGCCGCACGACTGGCCAGGTGCCGGTGCGTGATTCGATGAGTCCTTGGCGGTCGCCGATGAAGAGACGGGTCCTGCGGTCGCTAATTGTGAGAACGCGATAGCAGGCGGTGCGGTTCAGGTCGGCGACGAGGTCGCGGGTGGCGAAGGTGTCGTCGATCACGACGCGTTCATTGACTGTCCGTCCGAGATGGACGACTGCCGAATAGTCCGGCGACACGCATACCGCGAGGGCACGCGCGGATCGCTCGGTGGTCTGATCGTCGACAAGTCGGGTGATCGTCGAGATGAGGGCGCCGCGGAGTTCGTCGGGGACGTCGCCAGTGAGCCGATCGTCGGCGTGCTTGACGAGGCGCAAGGCTGTAGCGAGTTCGGTCGGGCTGAGGACGGTGCCGGGTGTGGTGTTCATCAGCACTGTGATGCTCGGGTACACCGTCGGGCCCTGCAGCTGAGCGAGCAGAAATCGGTTCATGTCAAAGTCCTTTAGGTGGGGTCGGGGGTGGGTAACGGCGCCGGAGCAACGCCAGAGGCGACGGTTGCGCGAGCGGGTGTAGTGGCCGCGGTAGAGGTGCAGGCGTTCGGTCGGTTGATCCAGCGCCGTGCCGCCGGGAGAAGCACGGCAAGGGCGAAGAGTCCGGAGACGAGCGTGGTGACTCCGAGCAGGCGGTGATCGTCGACCGCTGCCACAACAGTGGCACCACCGACGATTAACGCGATGGCCGACAGCGCGAACGTGGCGCGTCCGGTACGGCTCGCTGTCAGCTTGGTCGTCGCCATGGTGGCGGTCGACCGGGTGCGATCAAGTGCGCGTTCCGCCCACGCGAACTCGGTGGCCAGCACCGCAAGCCCGGCCACGACGACCAGGACGCCTGGACCCGGGAGTACGAGCATGGCCAGACCCGCTCCCACTAGCGCTACGCCGACGACAAGCACGATGAGCCGCTTGATGTTCGACGCGATCCATCGCAGCCAATGGATGGGGTGGTGCAGATCTGGCGTCATAGCGAGCCTTTCGATGGACTGGTAGATCGAGTGTGTGGCGGGCCGGACCCGGCAACGTCGGCCAGACCATCCCCGGGCAGAGCGAATCGGCTCATACACCCAACTATCTGTTTCCATCGTCCAGAAACCAAGGGTGAATCTCAGACGCGAAGCCCCTCACAATTCTTCCGAGATCCGGAGAGAACGCGCCTATTTGCGATTCGGGCGGGATCGCCGCGATCCGGTCTCGTCCCCGGGGCGGGCGTCGTTGGCATCGGCAGTGAACCGCCAACGCCGGGTCGCAATGACGCCGGGTGCCCGTCCCCGTTGCCGCCAAACCAGGGATACGTGGCGTCGCCGTCGGACCGGCGGAAGCGATGAGTAACCCAGCAATGGCCCCAGCGCGTGAACCGGAAGATGTGTTGAGCCCCGACGGATCGAGGCGGAGTCCTGTCAGCGCCGCAGGAAGCTAGATGCTCACCTTCTGAGCTGCAAACGGTCCTTCGATGGGCGTTGAAGCGCCGGCTCACGGTGGAGGCCTGCGATCGGTTGTGGTGGCATGGGTTGCAGTCGTCGGCTGCGAGCCCTCGCTCGCTAATTCCAGCGCTGCGTTGCCGGGACGAGCACGGCCAGGGCACAGACACCGGTCACCACGACCAGGCCGTCGGGTGCGGGGGGCATCAGCGTTGCGAGGCCGGCTCCCAGGCTCGAGCCGCCGACGATGAGCACGAGCAGCCGCCTGACTTTCGAGCCCATCCCGTGCGGCCGGTGGATCGGGTCGTGCAATCCGTGGATCATGATGACGATTTGATGGACTCGGTTGTCCGGCGATCAGCACCTCGCACACCCGCTCGCCCGTCGACATCTGGATCGTCGCCGAACGCAGACGCGCCGGTCCGCCCGATCGCGACGTCGGATGGCTCGGGCACCTCAAGGATCACGGGAGGCGTTGACCACGAGTGTCGGGTGCGCAGCGGGGCCCGATCGGGGGTCGGCGCGGTCATCCGGTGATCTGCTAGGCGCGCTTCGCTGACGATGACGACGAGGATCGCGACGAGCAGACCGATCTCGCCACCGAGAGCCCATCCGGCGACCAGGGTAGCGATGTAGACCCCGATCAACGAGCCGTGGAGGCCGACGCGACGGGCCAGCCCGTGACGGTGTCGCGTTGCGTTCGTTGCCATCGACCGATCATCCGTGAGGGCCACCGGGTTTGGCAATCCCGCGACTACGAAGGGTTCGAGCCCGCCTTTTTGCCGGATCTCGGAGTGGCTTGGCTGTCGGTATGGGCCGCGGCTTCGACGCCTGTCGCGAGGCGGCGAGCGCACACAGCGAGTTCGAGGATGAAACGGCCTCCGGCTGTCCTGGGGGGCGTACCCGGTGAGGTGAGCGATTCGCTCGAGCCGGTAGACGACGGCGGGAGGCTGAGGTGGAGGGCGCCAGCGGTGGCGGACACGTTGCCGGACGTTGCGATGTGTGCCTCGAGGGTCTCGATGGATCCTCCCAGGATCGTTGAGGACCTGACGCAAAACCCCGGCCGATTCACGTTCCCGCGGCCGCAGCGATGCCCACACCGGGCATCTCAAAACTCTGCGAGGAAGAAACCTGAAGCCAAGATCACGAAGACGATCCCGAGAACGGTCACGGAGCTACCACCTCACGGCTGGAGGCTTCGACCTCAAGTGTGTCGATGCAGGCGGGCGAGCCGCCGAGGTCGAGGCGTACCGCGTAGATGTCGAGCTGTGGGAACCGTGCAGCGGCGACCTCGCGGGCGATGTCGAGGGCGGCGGCGAGCGTGTCGATCTCGGCGAAGCGGCCGGCGAAGCGCGTCGACCCGCCGAGCCGACCGCAATCGTGATGCACGATCAGAATCAGTTCGCTTGGTTGGTGGAGATCGCAGGCGAGCGCGACGGCGTCGAGTGAAGCGACGCGATCGGCAGTGCCGAGGGCCACTGCCCCGCCCGGCCAGCTGATGAGGTCGAAGGCGCCGGCGAGGCCCCGCGATCCGAGGAAGCTGAGCATCGGTTCGACGAATCGAAAGTCGATGCACCCCACCACGACGGCTTGACAGCGAGGGAACGCAGACGGTGGCGGCGGCAACAACTCACCTGCGTTCTCCACGCCTTGAACGAGCCTCGAAGGGGGCGTTGGCTTCGGGGTGGCGCTCATGGAACACATCTCCTATGCCTACTTGTCGAAGACAACGGCCCACATCGGAAGGATCTAAGCGCGTTTGTTTCCGATACCTGGCAGACTCAACCGATGGTCGCACGATCCGCCAGCCGAGGGTCAGACATCGAGGCGCTCCTTGGGCCTTCAGTGACGGACGCGGACGAAATCGGTTTTCTCGCTGCCCGTGATTCAGGCGTCGAGCCTGCGATGCTGGGGGAGTACCTGCGCGCCGTCGTCGCTGTGGTTCGGAGCGCGCAACGTCTGTCACGCGTCGATCTCGAGACGTGCCGCTACCAGGGTGAGGAGGCCGCCAACCAGGGCATTGCCCTGTCGGCGGTGCTCGACCTCTATCTCAGCGCCACCTGGCGGTTGTGGGCCGAGATCGACACCCGGGCAGCACGTTCGAACGCGACCACTGTGGCGGCGGCTGCGGCGTCGATGTTTCGGGCGGCTGACGACGCCGCCCAGGCCCTCGCGGACGGTTACGCGCGGGCCCAGCGTCGCACCATTCGTTTCGAGGAATCACTCCGCCGCGAGTTCGTCGACGACCTCCTCGCTGGGAGTGGGGAGCCGGATCTGATGCTCGAACGGGCCGCCCGATTCGGGTTCAACCTGGCCGGCACACACCAAGTCGCCGTCGCCCGAACCTCTCGGCGACTACTCGACGCCGGCCCGATCCACAGCCGGGTCGAAGCCCATATCCTGGCTAGCTTTGGAGGGCGCGATGTCATGGTTGCCACCAAGGAAGGACTGCTGGTCTGCGTGTTCCCTGGCGCCGCCCGTGACCCGATTACAGGCCTGATCCGTTCGCTGGAAGAAACCGACGAAGAAACATGGCGACTCGGGGTCGGTAGCCCCGGCCGCGGGTCTGGTGGCCTGGTCCGCTCCTACGCTGAAGCCCGCCAGTCTCTCGAGCTTGCCGGTCGGCTGAACCGCGTCGGTTCGGTCGCCCAGTTCGAGGAGCTCGTGCCCTACCGCGTCCTGACCGCCGACGTTGGCCTGGTCGGCGAGCTGGTCACGACGGTGCTCGGTCCTCTGCAGCGTGCTCGAGGCGGAGCGCAGCATCTCATCGAGACACTCGAGGCCCACATCGCCGCGTCGGGTAACCTTTCCGCTACCGCGCGGGCGTTGCACCTCAGCCCCCGCGCAGTCGGCTATCGCCTTCAACGGATCACCCAGCTCACCGGGCACTCCCCCTACGACCCTGAAGGCCGTTTCGTGCTCGAACTTGCCGTCCGCGCCCGACCTCTGATCGCCACCAACGAGTCTCAGAGCACCGTCCCCGATCCCAGCTAACACTCCGAGATCCGGCAAGAACCAGCTCCGAACACGTCCGGAAGCCGGGATTGGCTTCAAGGTTCGGGCAAGCCGACAATTGAGCACATGACAACCTCCGCCATCTCCGACCGGCACCGGCTCGCTCGCCGCCTCGTCGCCCTCGCCGGGCTGATCATCGCCGCCGTGGTCGCGGTGGGCAACGGGTGGGGTCCTCGCTGGCGACGCGGGGCCTCATGAACCGGGCCGAGTTGTTCCAAATCTGTTCCCTCGCTCTTGTTTTCTTTGGGTTCACTTCCTGGAGGTTGTGATGTTCCGTAATTCTGCGAAGACCGCCGTGCTGCTCGCTGCGCTCGGTGGTGTCATGGTTGGTATCGGCTCGATGTTCGGCCGCGGCGGGGCGCTAATCGGTCTCGTCCTCGGTCTCGGTGTCGTCGGATTCTCCTACTGGGGGAGCGCGAAGCTGGCGATTCGCTCCGCTCGAGCGGTGCCGGCGGACGAATCCCAGTTCCCGCAGTACTTCGCGATCATGCGCGAGCTGACGGCGAAGGCGAACATGCCGATGCCCGCCCTGTTCATCTCCCCGGAAGCACAGCCGAACGCCTTCGCCACCGGCCGCAACCCGCGCCACGCGGCGGTGGCGATCACGGTCGGGTTGACGCAGGTGTGCTCCTGGGATGAGATCCGTGGCGTGCTCGCCCACGAGCTGGCACATGTCCGCAACCGCGACATTCTGATCGGTTCCGTCGCCGCCGCGGTAGCGATGGCGATCTCGTTCATCGCCAACATGGCGATGTGGGGTGCGATGTTCGGCGGTGGCCGCGACGATGACCGGCGCGCCAACCCGATCGCGTTGATCGCCACCGCCTTACTGGCGCCGATCGCGGCGTCGCTGATCCAGATCGCGATCTCGCGCAGCCGGGAATTTGAAGCCGACCGCAGCGGCGCCGATCTGGTCGGTAGTGGCGAGCCGTTGGCGCGGGCGTTGGAGAAACTCGACGCCTACTCCAAGAAGGTCCCCATGAACATTCCCCCCGTCCAGGCCAGCCACTTCATCGTCAACCCGCTCGCTGGCCGGCACGTCAGCTTCCAGAACCTGTTCCGCACCCACCCACCGACGGAACAGCGCGTGGCTCGACTGACGGGCAGCAATGTCTGACGTCCTTCCCCAACTCGGCCTGATCTTCCTGCTGATCATCGTCAACGCCACCTTCGCCGGCACCGAACTCGCCCCAGTGTCATTGCGCGAAGGGCAACTGCAACGGCTCGAGAACCGGTCGGCCACCGCGGCGACCCGCGCCCAATCGGCCCGACAGCCAAACCAGTTCCTCACCACGATCCAGATCGGCACCACCCTGGCAGGGTTCCTCACCTTCACCTCGAACGCCACGACGCTCGACGACAACGGCCGCACCGGCTGACGCCCCAACGACCGATCGCACATCCAAGGACACAAGCATGCTGCCCCTAGCCTCAACAATCCTCCTCGCCACCGAGAGCGTGGGCGAGGACAACTTCGCCAGTTTCAGCGTCCCCCTGTGGGCGTGGATCACCCTCGTCGGGGTGATCGTCGTCATGCTGATTGCCGACCTGTTGCTGGTGCACCGCACCGCACACGTGATCACGATCAAAGAAGCGTCGATCGAATCAGCGATCTGGGTCTCGATCGGCCTGCTGTTCGGTGTGGTGATGCTGATCTGGCAAGGCGGACAGGCGGGCGGCGAGTACTACGCCGGCTTCCTGATCGAAAAGAGCCTGTCGGTCGACAACGTGTTCGTGTGGGCCGTCATCTTCTCGTTCTTCAGCGTGCCCCGCGAGTACCAGTTCCGGGTCCTGTTCTGGGGCATCTTCGGAGCGCTCGTCCTACGCGCCCTGTTCATCTTCGCCGGCGTCTCACTCATCGAACGGTTCGAGTGGATCCTGTACATCTTCGGTGCGTTCCTGCTCTACACCGCCGTCAAGATCGCCCGCCACGACGAAACCAAACAGGTCGACTACAACAACAACATCGCCATGCGACTCGTGCGACGTCTGGTGCCGACCACCGACGAGTACGACGGACAGAAGTTGTTCACCCGTCGCAACGGCAAACGGGTCGCGACACCGCTGTTCGCGGTGCTGATCCTCATCGAAGCCACCGATGTCGTCTTCGCCGTCGACTCCGTCCCCGCAATCCTCGCCGTCAGCCGCGAGTCATTCATCGTGTTCGCCGCCAACGCCTTCGCCATCCTCGGGTTGCGGTCCCTCTACTTTCTGCTCGGCGGGATGCAGGGCAAGTTCCGCTACCTCAACATCGGCCTCGGCGTCATCTTGGCCTTCGTCGGCATCAAGATGCTCCTCATCGGCAAACCGTTCAAAGTCCACCTGCCGACCTACATCTCGCTCGGCATCATCGCCCTCGTGCTCACAGCCGCCATCATCGCCTCCCTCCGAGTCGACCAGCGAGACCGGGACTGCGGCATCACCCCACCACACGACCTCCCAGTCGCCAACGCCGCGACGATCGACGAGCCCAGTGGAGTCGACCCCGAGCGAAAGCCGCCTGCCGCCAATGAGTCCCACCACTGACGCTCCCCCAGGTTCGCAGCACGGCCGGCGACGACCATCGGACGAACGACTCCCTCGACGACAGATCCTTCTGCGAACAAGCGGGACCGCTCGATACCTCCGCCAATCGGTGCAATCACCACGC